>JACRKQ010000063.1 GCA_016219705.1 Candidatus Saganbacteria bacterium
ATCTTTTTCGGTTATCTCGCGCCCGCGTGATTTTAGAATCACTTTGCCCATGGATATATTTGTAGCACATTTTTTGCGTGGACGTCAGCACTTTTTTTGAAAGGAGGTTTGAATGTCTTTTTACCGAGCTAAACTATTACAAGCTTGCCGGCGATCTTTTTGCCTTAGGCCACGACGTAAAATGCGGGAAAAACCTCCCCAATTAAAGGAAAAATCGCTTATTGACACCCCACCTATGGTGTGTTAAATTTTAGCCCCACCCTAAATGTGTGATTTACAGGAGAATGTTGATGAAGTGTCCTTTTTGCGAAAATATTGAAGATAAAGTTTTAGAATCGCGCGAGACCGAAGACGGCAAAGCTGTTCGCCGCCGTCGTGAATGTAATCAATGTCGCGGTCGTTTTACGTCATACGAAAGAGTGGAGGAGAAGCCTGTCATGGTGATCAAGCGCGATGGCCGCCGGGAACAATTTAACCGCGAAAAAATTCAAATTGGGATACTCAAAGCCTGCGAGAAACGGCCTGTCCCTTTAGAAGCGGTCGAGAAAATGGTCGATGAGATTGAAAAAGAGATCTACCGCGAGGACGGCCGCGAGGTTTTGAGCTCTAAAATCGGCGAGCTGGCAATGAACAAGCTCCATGATATTGACAAGATTGCCTACATCCGTTTCGCGTCAGTCTATCGCAAGTTTGAAAGTCTCTCCGAATTTATCGAAGAAGTGAAAGAAATAACCATAGGAGGTTGAACCCATGAATGTCCAAGTTGAAGAGAAAATCAAGGATCTTTCTGACGCCACAGATCTGGCTCTTTTTGTCCGCACTTCCGGAGATAACATTGTTGGTTGGAATAAAGAGAAAATTATCGCGGCCCTGATCAAAGAGACCAATATCGATCGGGACATGGCAGAATTGATCGGCAGTGAAGTTGAAGAACAGATCAAACATTTAAATTTGCGAACAGTCACCGCCCCGCTGGTCCGTGAATTGGTCGACGTGAAATTACTGGAGCATGGGCTGGAAGAGGCCCGCCGCCGCCACACCCGTCTCGGCGCCCCGTTATTTGACGTGAAAGAGATCATCTTCAGCCAGAACAAAGAGAATGCCAATGTCCCCCACGGTCCGGAAGCGACAAATTTAACTCTCTCTGAAGGGATCAAAAAAGAATTTGCTCTCCTGCATGTTTTTACCCAGGACATTGCTGACGCCCACATGGTCGGCGATATACATTTACATGATTTAGGCTTCATTGATCGTCCCTACTGCAGCGGCCAATCGGTCGAATATGTCAAAAAATTTGGTCTTGATCTCCCCAATGCCTTATCAATCGCCAAACCGGCCAAGCATGCTGAAGTTCTGCTGGCCCAGATGGTTAAATTTTCGGCTGCCCTGCAGGGGGTCTTTGCCGGGGCGATCGGCTGGGACGCGGTCAATCTATTTTTCGCTCCGTTTTTAGTCGACAAATCTGATAAAGAGATCCATCAGTTAGCCCAGATGATGATTTATGAATACAGCCAGCAGGCGGTAGCGCGGGGCGGTCAGGCGATTTTCTCCGACATTAATTTATATTGGGAAGTGCCGAAACATTTTGAAAAAGTGCCGGCAATTGGCCCGGGGGGGCAATATACGGGAAAAGTTTATGCCGATTACATTCAAGAAGCGCAAAAGTTTGCCTGGGCCCTCTTTGATGTTTACAAAGAAGGGGATGGCTCGGGCAGACCATTCTTCTTTCCTAAACCTTTAGTACACATGACGGAAAAGTTTTTCCAGACACCGGACCATGACAAGTTTCTCCGTCATATTGCGGAGGTTTCCACCGAAATGGGGAATACTTATTATGTCTTTGATCGGGGCGAAACAGCCAAAATTTCGGAATGCTGCCGTTTATCGTTTAAATTAGAGCAATCCGATTTAGATGATGCTAAAGAGCCGTGGCGGATGCGCTACTCCGCTTTGCAGAATGTGACGATCAATTTGCCCCGCCTGGCTTACAGGGCTGCCGGCTCGACGGAAGAAATCTTCCGGCTTTTAGACCATTATCTTGAACTATCCGCCCAGGCGCATATCCAAAAGAAGAAGTTCATTGAAGATCTTCTGGCCAAAGGGACCAAGGGGCCGCTTTCGATGTTAACGATGAAACGCGATTCCCAGCCGTATTTGCGGATGTTTAGAGTCAGTTATCTCATCGGAATTTTAGGCCTGAATGAATTGGTTCAATCCCACACCGGCGAAGAGCTGCACGCCAGCCCCGCGGTTTTAAAGCTGGGATTAAAAATTATCTCGCACATGAAATTGAAATGCGAAGAGATGTCAAAACATTATGGGATGCACTTTGTCCTGGAGCAGACTCCGGCGGAGTCGACCGCTTACCGCTTTGCCAAGCTCGATCGCGAACATTTCCCAATACAAGCCAGTCAGGTGGTAAAAGGCAACCCCAAGATCGGAGAAATTTACTATACCAATTCCACCTACTTTAATGTTTCCCACCCGATGAGCCCAATTGATAAAGTGAAGCAGGAAGGATTATTCCATCCTTTGATTGATGCGGGCGCCTTGACTCATGTTTGGCTGGGTGAATCCAAACCGAGCCCTGAATCGATTGCCAATTTTGTCATCAAGACTTTCCAGCAGACGCAAAACGCGCAGATTGCCTTCTCGCCGGAATTTACCTCCTGCAATGATTGCGGTAAAATTGTCCGCGGTTTGCGCGAAACCTGCCCGCATTGCCAATCAAGCAACATCGAAGGGATTACCAGGATCACCGGCTATTTCTCCCGCATTACCGGGTGGAATAAAGGGAAGATTGCCGAGTTAAAAGACCGCTTCCGCAGCCTGGAGTACTTTCATGCCGGGAACTGAACTAAAAAGCAGAAAGTCGTTAGTAGAAAGTAGTAAGCAAATTGCTGAAGACTTGTTGCGGGAAGATGCCACTGACATCTCGGTTTTCGTTAGAACCTCGACCGACGACATTGTCGCCTGGGACAAAGAGAAAATAGTCGATGCTTTAGTCAAAGAGACCGAACTCAATCCCGAAATTGCGTCGATTATCGCGATTGAGGTTGATAAACAAATCAGGGCGATGAACGTTAAAAGCATAACGGCCCCTCTTATTCGTGAATTAGTCGATGTTAAACTCCTGGAGTATGGTCTGGAAGACGCGCGTCGCAAACATACCAGGTTAGGCGTTCCTGTTTATGACGTCAACCGGATTATCTGCCGCAAAAATAAGGAGAATGCCAATACTCCGCATTCTCCCGAGGCGACCAATTTTACTCTGGCCGAGAATATTAAAAAGGAATATGCTTTGCTCAACGTCTTTTCCCTGCCGATCGCTGATGCTCATATGATGGGAGACATTCATCTGCACGATCTCGGTTTTATCGATCGGCCTTATTGCAGCGGCCAATCGGTGGAATACATAAAAAAATTTGGCCTTGACCTGCCGGATGCCGCCTTGACGGCTAAGCCCGCTGAAGATGCGGACGAATTGATCTCCCATCTTGTTAAATTTTCTGTCGCCCTGCACGGCCATTTTGCCGGAGCGATCGGTTGGGACGCGGTCAATTTATTCATTGCCCCGTATCTTGAGGGTTACGGCTACGGTCACGTTAAAAAACTGGCCCGCAAGTTAATAACTGAATTTGCGGCGGTGGCGGCGGCGTGGGGCGGTCAGGGTCTCTTCTCTGATCTGAACCTCTACTGGGAAATTCCCAAGCACTTTGAACAGGTTCCGGTAATCGGTCGGGAGGGAAAATTTACCGGCAAGGTTTATTCTGACTACATTAATGAAGCGCAGGCTTTTGCTAAAGCGATGTTTGAAATTTACCTGGAAGGCGATGGGGCGGGGCGACCATTTTTCTTCCCCAAACCATTAGTCCATATCACCGATAAATTTTTCTCCACGCCCGGCCACGAAGAATTTTTAACTTTAATTTCAGCGGTGGCGGCGGAAAAAGGGAACACTTATTTTGTTTTTGACCGAGGAGAGACAGCTAAAATTTCAGAATGTTGTAGATTATCATTTAAATTAGAATATTCTGATCTGCAGGATGCTAAAGAGCCATGGCGGATGCGCTATTCGGCAATCCAAAATGTGACGGTCAATCTTCCCCGCTTAGCTTATCTGGCGGCTAACGATGACGCAAAATTATTCAGGTTAATCGAAGATCGTTTAAATCTGGCGGCCAAAGCGCATCAGGAGAAACGGCGCTTCATTGAAGCTCTGCTGCAAGAGGGGCAAAATGGGCCGCTCTCACTTTTAGCAAATAATCGCGACGGCGAGAGTTATCTGCGCTTGCGCCGAGCGACCCATCTTATCGGTATTCTGGGACTAAACGAATTAGTGCAATATCATTTAGGTAAAGAATTGCATGAATCAGCGGAAGCGTTGAAATTAGGGCTTAAAATCATCTCCTTCATGAAATTAAAATGCCAGGAGCTGTCGGAAAAGTATGATCTCCATTTTGTTTTAGAACAAACACCGGCGGAATCAACCGCTTACCGTTTTGCCAAGCTGGATATGGAGCATTATCCACCACAAACGGCGACGGTTATCAAGGGTAATCACCTGACCAAAGAGATCTATTACACTAACTCAACCTATTTTAATGTTAACCAACCAATGAGCCCGATTGAGAAAGTAAAACAGGAAGGATTGTTTCATCCGCTAATTGACGCAGGAGCGTTAACTCACATCTGGTTAGGCGAATCACGGCCGAGCCCGGAATCAATCGCCAATTTTGTCGTCAAGACTTTCCAGCAGACGCAAAATGCGCAGATCGCTTTCTCGCCGGAGTTTACTTCCTGCCATGAATGCGGAAAAACGGCGCGAGGATTAAGAGAAAAATGTTCTTACTGCGGGTCCTCTCAAGTTGAAGGAATTACACGGATCACGGGATATTTTTCACGGATACCGGGGTGGAACAAAGGAAAATTAGCGGAGCTCAAAGATCGCCAAAGAGTTGAAATCTAAGGAGGTACAGCCATGGAAGTTAAAGTTTTTGGCAAGCCCGGGTGTGAGTTTTGCAAGACGACGATGAAAAAGTTTGAGACCTTTCTGGGGCGGTGGCAGATTACTGGCGAGCAGGTTCGATTAAGCTTTTATGATATGGAGACGGTAGATGGGCTGGCCGAGGGAGCTTTTTACAGCGTGGTCAAAATTCCGGCAACTGTGATCGAAAAAAATTCTGATGTCCTTGCCCGCTGGGACGGCCAAGTGCCGCTGTCGGAAGAATTTAAGGAACATTTTTCGCCATTTTTAGCGGCTGCAAATTGAATTATTAGGCGGGCGGTCAATTTTTGTTGTCACATCATACAAATCCTTATTGACAATTTGTTTGTAATGTATATACTAATGTATATACTTATTACTAAGTGTATGCATTATTTTAGGGAGATGAATGTATGAGAAAAGCAATGAAAGAACTTATAGCGAATTATGATTTTGGTGAATATGCTGATTTAGTTGCGGCAACGCTTCAGGCGCCAAAGGGGGTTGTTTGCTTGCTTTCATCTTTAGCCTTTCATGAAGCAACAAGAGAGATACCTGGTTACGTTTATCTGGCTATCCCGCGGGGAACGCGCGCTAATAAAATTAAATATCCTCCCGTTAAGTTTTATCACTTTGCACAAAATACTTGGGAGGCTGGAATTGAGGAACATAAAGTTGAAAGACAAAAAATTAGGATATATAACCTGGCTAAAACGATAGCCGATTGTTTTAAGTTTCGTAATCAGTTAGGCCTTGATATTGCTAGGGAAGCGTTGAAAATCGCCATAAAAGAAAAACATGTGCAGCCAAAAGAAATTATGTACTACGCTAAAATCTGCCGGGTCGATAATATTATAAAACCAAGACTTGAAGCGATGTTATGAAGAAAGCGCTCAAAAATTTAGCGGCCTCAATTCGGATTAGGCTGCAAAATATCGCCAAAGAAACCAATCGACCTTTTTCCGAAATTCTGCAATATTATGGGATGGAAAGATTTCTTTATCGACTTAGCTGTTCTCAACATGCCGATAAATTTGTTTTAAAAGGCGCTCTAATGTTTGCTGCCTGGCACATTGCACAAAGACGAACCACGCTGGATATAGATTTTCTGTCGTACTATGACAGCCAGATAGCAATTATAGAAAATGCGATAAAAGATATTTGTAGTATGACAGTCGTACCTGACGGGATTTTCTTTGATCCCGGGACGGTTAAAGGGCAAAAGATAAAAGAGGACGCGGATTATGAAGGCGTGCGGGTGAAATTCAGAGGGGTTTTGGACCGAGCGCGTATTCCCATGCAGGTTGATGTCGGTTTTGGCGATCTTGTTTATCCTAAATTGGAAGCCATTGCTTACCCTGTTCTTCTAGATTTACCAAAACCGCACCTTAAAGGTTATCCGGTAGAGAGTGTTATTAGCGAGAAGTTTGAAGCGATAGTTAAGTTGGGCCTTTTTAATAGTCGAATGAAAGATTTTTATGATATTTGGTTATTGATGCGGCGATTTAACATAGATAAAGTAAAATTAAATATCGCTTTAAGAAAAACCTTTATTCATCGCAAAACACCCTTACCGGAAGAAGTCCCCTTATTTGCCGAAGAAATCTATAATGAGCAATCTGATCGCCAATTGTTGTGGCAGGCTTTTTTAAAAAAAAGCGGGATCAAACATGTTCCCAGTAAACTCTCTGCTGTTGCCGTGGAAATTGAAAGTTTTCTCCTGAAGATACTGCGAATATAAACTTATTTTTTGCCTTTTTTAGCGGCTGCGAATTAGTCTCTCGGCTCCACAATCAGCGCGTTATTAACACTGCGTTGATAACCGGCAGTTGGATTATTAACTATTGTGTCGTTGATCACCATCGTGCTGGAACTCCCGCCATCAAGATTCAAGGCTTCGCTGGCGCCCAAATTCAACATCAGGTCCGCTAATTCCTCTAAAGTTACCCCTACGCTGGCGATTTGGTCTTTATCTTTTTTTCTATGACGTATTAAGCCATCAACCGTCACCAATAATAATTGACCTTGATTTGTAATACCGACTGCCGTGCGCGCGGCGCGGCCGGAGGCAATATCAGAGCGGAACTTTTCTTCATATTTAGAAATGTAAAGCTGGCCATTCTTGAGCAAGCGCGGTCCGCCGCTCACCAAATGGATGATTTTGTTGGGATTGGCGCTATAAGGGAGAATTTGCACTTTTGTGATCACTTGATCGCCGACTTTGGCTGAATCGGGTAAAGCCTCGACTCCAGGACCGACGACAGATAAAACATAGCCGTCTTCGGGGATTTTGGCATTGCCGGCTTTGATGCCGATAATTTTTTGGTTGGAGACAATAATTTCAATACCGAAATTATTGGTCCCAGTCGTCTCGCCCCAGGCCGGCGTATACATAATGACATCTTTTTCGCCGCGCTGCTGGTTCATGCCGGTGAGGGAAAAACGCGTGCCGTTAACCAAATCAAAATAAGCCGCAATGGTCAAATTATCGATATATGGTCGATTGCATTCATCCAGAAAAAAGGCAGTCCGGTCATTAATTGAAAAGGACAGGGGTTCCCGGTCGATTATTAAAGCGCCCAAAGGTCGTCCAGTGCTGGCGAAATAGGAAGCATTAATCCCGGCGATGGCGTTATTATCTTTCACGATCTGGCTGACTTTTGCCAGCTGCAGAAGCCGTGATGATTTCTTCTCTTTCCAGGCGGTGAAAATATTCGCAATGGCTTCCAATAAGTTGGGGAGAGGTTTTTGCGCCAGGGCGGGCCGGACGAGCACTTTACCCAAATCCAGACGCAGCGCTTTTGCGGTCGCCTGGCCGTTGGTCAAGCCTTTTTTTACCGTCAAATATTCGATCCCGTCGGCAATCGTGCCGCTGGAAGAGATATTAAGAAAATCACGGTTGAAATCAATGACCAGGCGCGGCGGATCGCCGATGGCAAAAACACTGTATTTTGCCGCTTGGGACAGCGGGATAACTATTTTTAAATCGTTGGCATCTTTCTCGACTTCAATATAAAGAAGGACCAAGTCATTAACATCAAGATAGTTTTTTATAGCCGGGCCGGCGGCAGCGGACTTTAATCGGAGGATGATTTTTGTCGGCTGTTCATCGCTTTCGTAATCGATCATGCTGTCAAAATCAAAGACAACCCGAATCTTCTCCGGGTACTGCCCAACGCGGATTTGATTAAGTGTCGCGGCCTGTGCAGTAACGCCCAAAAAGAGGCAGATCATAAAAATAAATATTCTAATTAGCTTTGCACTTTGCATTTTGAACTTTGCGTTACTCCCAAATTATATTATAATGTCTGCATGTCCGAAGGTAAAGAGAGACAACAATGGGGGACAAAACTCGGCATTATTCTAGCTGTCGCCGGTTCGGCTGTCGGGCTCGGTAATTTTCTCCGCTTCCCTGTCCAGGCCGCCCAAAACGGCGGCGGGGCGTTCTTGATCCCATATTTCATCTCCCTTATTCTCCTGGGAATTCCGCTGATGTGGATTGAGTGGGCGATTGGCCGCCACGGCGGGCTTTTTGGCCACGGCAGCGCCCCCTTTATCCTGAATCGCCTCTGGAAAAATAGGGTCGTTAAATATCTGGGGGTGATCGGCGTTTTCGGGCCAATTGTCATTTTTATCTACTATACATATATAGAATCATGGCTGCTCGGCTACGCCTTTTTTTCCATTACCGGCCAGCTCTTTTCGACCGTAACGCCGGAGGGGATGAAAAGCTTCCTTTCGATTTACCAGGGATTAGCGTCGGGGAGTAATCTTGGGACCGCTTATATTTTCTTCGTCATTACTTTCTTGATAAATTTTTATTTTCTTTATCGCGGGGTGCAGGGCGGGATCGAATTACTCTGCAAAGTTGCCATGCCTCTCCTTTTTATCTTTGGTTTTATTATTGCCGGTCGCGTTTTATTGCTGCCCCATATTTTTACCGGTTTCGGATTTCTCTGGAATCCCGATTTTTCGGTCCTGACCAGCGCCAAGGTCTGGATGGCGGCGGCCGGGCAGATATTTTTTACCCTAAGTGTCGGTATCGGCGCGATTTTAACTTATGCCAGTTATCTTAAGAAAGGCGACGATATTATTCTTTCCGGCTTAACAGCTGCTTCGACCAATGAATTAGCTGAAGTCGTCCTGGGTGGATCGATTATCATTCCGGCGGCTTTTGTTTTCTTTGGGGTGGCGGGTGCGACGGCGGCCGCGCAAAGCGGCGCATTTAATCTTGGTTTTGTGACGATGCCCCTCATTTTTGGCCAGATACCGCTGGGCGCGGTCTTTGCCCTCCTCTGGTTTGGCTTGCTTTTTCTGGCTGGCATTACCTCATCCGTTTCTTTAGCGGAGCCGGCCGTCGCTTTTTTTGCCGATGATTTTGGCATCAGCCGAAAAAAAGCGGTTGTCTGGTTAGGGGTGATACTCTTCATTCTCTGTCAATTTCCAATTTTCTTTTTAGGGCAGGGAGTGGTTGATGAACTCGATTTCTGGGGCGGGACTTTCTGCTTAGTCATTTTTGGGACAATTGAGACCGTCCTGTTTGTTTGGGTCTTTGGAATAGAAAAGGCCTGGGCAGAGATGCACCACGGGGCCGAAATGCGAATTCCTGGTTTTTATAAACCGATTATTAAGTATGTGACGCCGCTCTTTCTTTTTCTTATTCTCGGTTTTTGGTTTTTCCAGCAGGGAATTCCCGTTATCATGATGCAGGGGGTAGCGGCGGCCCAACAGCCGTATGTTTTAGCGACGAGAATTGGGTTGGTTGTGTTATTCCTGGCGATTGCTCTGTTTGTCCGGCTAGCGTGGTATAAAAAGAAAAAGGCAGGAGAAATCGAATGAATGCTTTCGGCTGGCTGTTCTTAATCGTCGCCTGGGGCGGCATTATCGGCCTCAATTTATACTGTTTTTACCGTGTTCTGAAGGAGCCGGAGCGAGAGCTTTAACCACCTCATCGATCACCCAATCGGGGGTGGAGGCGCCGGCGGTAATGCCGATGGTTTCTTTGCCCCTCAACCATGACTTTTGTAGCCCAGCGGCCGTCTCGATCTGATGAGTTTCCACGCTGGTAGCAGACGAGAGCTCCGTTAAGCGTTTAGTGTTAGCGCTGAGAGGGTCTCCGATGACTAAAACCACATCGGCTTTTTTTGCCAGCTCAATGCACGCGCTCTGCCGCTTGTGTGTTGCGCCGCAGATGGTGACATATTCGGCGACATGAGGAGAGATCTTCTTTACCGCGTCAACAATGGCTTTAAACTTTTCTTCCGGCTGAGTGGTTTGGGCTAAAATCCCAATCTGATCAGTTTTATTAATCTTTAATTGTTCCAGGTTGGCGAGTTTTTCGACGACAATGGCCTGGTTGTTGCTCCAGCCGACAAGACCGGTGACTTCGGCATGGCCTTTATCGCCAACGATAAGGACTTTTTTCCTCGATTCAGCCAGCGCTTTGGCGATCTGTTGGGCCCGCTTTACCCAGGGGCAGGTTGTATCCACGACCTTGAGGCCTTTGGCCTTAGCCCCCTCATAAATTTGCGGCGCTACCCCGTGAGCGGAAATTAATAAGATGCCTTTGGTCTCCGGGGGGATTTCATTTAGTGTCTTGACGGTCTTAACTCCGAACGCTTTTAGTTTTTCAATGACCGCGCGGTTATGGACGAGATTTCCCAGCATAAAAATTTGCTGGCCACTATGGGCTTCTTCCAGGGCAAGTTGATAGGCCCGTTCAACCCCTTCACAAAATCCCGAGTGTTCGGCAATGAGGATTTTCATGAAAACTTAATGTTATGTTTTTTCAACCGCTCAATTGCTTCGGCAATCCGTTCTTTTGGCAGGGTGATGGCAAATCTAACGTAGCCTTCTCCGGCTGTCCCATAACCATTGCCGGGAACAACCAGGATCCCGCATTTTCCCAGCAGTTTTTCGGTAAATGAGGCGGAAGTTTCGCTTTGAGGGACCGGAGCCCAAACATAAAAAGTTGCTTTAAGAGGAAAAAGTTTCCAGCCAAGAGAATTTAAACCGTCGATCAAAACCTTTGCCCGTTCGCCGAAAATTTTGTTGTTCTGCGCGACACAATCCTGCGGTCCGGTCAAAGCGGCCGCAGCGGCGAATTGAATCGCTTTAAATGCCCCGCTGTCGATGTTGGATTTTATTGTCGCCAGCGCCTGCACCGCTTCTTTGTTGCCGACGGCCATGCCAATTCTCCAGCCGGTCAGGTTATAGGTTTTTGAGAGGGAATGAAACTCAATCGTTACCTCTTTTGCTCCAGGAACTTCCAAAACGCTGTGGGGCTTAAAACCATCATAACCCATTTCGGAATAGGCGAGATCGGAGACTAAAAGCAGATCGTGCTGTTTAGCAAATTTTACGCATTGGGCGAAGAAATCCAAGTCAGCGACAGCTCCGGTTGGATTATTAGGATAATTGATAAACAACATTTTAGCTTTTTTCAAGACGTCGGCAGGGATTTTATCCAACTCTGGCAAAAAGTTATTAGCGGCGTTTAAGGGGAGGGGATATACTTCTCCGCCGGCCAATATGGTGCAGATTTTATAAACCGGGTACGAGGGATCAGGTATAAGGGCAAAGTCGCCGGGATCAATGAACGCCAGCGGGAGATGGGCTAAACCTTCTTTGGAACCGATTAGACAGCAGATTTCGTCCCTGGGGTTTAGCTCTACCTGGAAGCGTTTCTGATACCATTTGGAAACAGCTTTTCTAAAAGCGAATTCTCCCTTTGACGATGGATAATTAGCTGAATCCGTCTGCTCCAAAACTTCGTGCATTTTTTGAAATATATGTTGTGGCGTTGGGAGATCTGGGTCGCCAATGCCAAAATCAATAATATCGATTCCCTGTTTTTGTAGTTCAGCTTTCTTCTCTTCAATTTTGACGAAGAGGTAAGGCGGGATCTTTTTCAGGCGGTCAGAGGTTTTCATCGTTTATCACTTCCAGAGTAATTTTAACATAATAGGAAAATGATTTACACAATTAGTAACCAATACCAGAGAGGGACGGCTTTGATGGTTTTCTTGCCGATTTTCCAGACAGCCGCTTCGTCCTCTGTTAAAATTGTTCCCTCTGCTAAATTATGTTTTTCCAGCGCTTCCAGCAAACCGGCTAATTCTCTTTTTTGTGTTTTGGGATCAGCCAGGGACTTTGTTATCTGGATTGCCTGAACAATTTTATGGTTTTTGGCAATAAGAAAATCACATTCTTTGCTTTCTTTATGATAATAGATGTCTTGCCCTTGTCTGACCAAGGCCAGATAGGCAACATTTTCCAGCCACCGGCCATGATCCTGGCTAAAAGAAAAACGGACGGCCTTTACCAGCCCATGGTCAACAACATAGATTTTTTTTGGCGAGCGCAATTGCTCTTTGATTTTGTAAGCGAATTTTTTGACTTCAAAGATTAAGGATATTTCCTGTGCGTATCGGGAAAAATTGCTCAAAGTGTTTTTGCTGAAAGAATGCCTAAAATCACCGAGTTTTTTGGCGGTTGAGGAAATTGAAAAAAGCAGAGCGGTTTGATCAATTATCAGGGTTAAATAATCTTCAAATAATTTGATGTTTTTGATCTTGTAGCGTTCGATCAGGTCCCGGTAAAACATTACCTGATAATATTCTTTTAATAGCGCCAGGGGATCGCCGCTGGTTAAGGTTGCTGGAAATCCGCCGGTTTTTAAATAAGCATTGAACTGTTTTTTTAGGACAATACGATTCTTACCATAACGTATTTTGCTGTTTATTTCCGGATCATAATGAATGTTTTGTGCTGCCAGATATTCTCGAAAACTTAAGGGATAAACAGAAAAAGTCAACGTCCGGCCTCTTAATTCTGTGGCAATTTCCCGGCTAAGAAGCTTGGAAGAGGAGCCGGTAATAATAAGTTTTATATTTTTGTTCTGTTCGGTTATCCGCCTAGCCCATTTAGACCAGTTGGCCGCGTTCTGAATTTCATCAATGAATAAGTAGACTTTTTTGTTCAAGTTGGGATTAAAAAGCTCTAAATAAACTTCCCACAAGAGAGAGAGCTCGTCCCCCCTGAGCGGGGCCAGTCGTTCGTCTTCAAGGTTGATGTAAATTATGTTATCGGCGAGATGCGTCTTTTTAAGCGCCTCAATTATTTGATAGCACAAAAAGGTTTTACCGGTTCTGCGCGCCCCAACAATTGAGAGAATTTCATCGCCTTTTAGCAGGGCAGTGTTAAAAACTCTAGGATAAATCAAGGGGACCTGAAACTCGTGCCATTCGGTCAATATTTGCTTGAGTTTCTCTTTTGGGTCCATATATCAACCCTCCATATAATACAATATTATATAACAATTGTATTATAAAGAGGGTGTATTGTCAAGGGGCGCAGCGGTTAGGTAGAATATACGCCGCTAAAAACCGTCTCTGCCGGCCCGCGCATCAGGACGTGATTATCGCCGGCCCATTCAATATCCAACTTCCCTCCCGGAAGATGGGCAACGACGCGGCGTTCAATTTGCCCGCCTAAGACTGCCGCTACCACAGACGCGCAAGCGCCAGTGCCGCAAGCCAATGTTTCACCCACGCCGCGCTCCCAGACTAAAATCTCGAATTCTTTGGGATTGAGGATTTTGACAAATTCAACATTGGTCCGATCAGGAAAATGGGAGTCATTTTCAATTTTTGTTCCCATCTCTTCCAGGTTTACCCCGACTAAATCATCAACAAATGTGATGGCATGTGGATTCCCCATGGAAATTTTGTGAAAATTAATTCCTTGAAGCGTGACCTGGCCCAGTTCTCTGGGTTCTCCCATGTCGACTTCAACGCCGATGACTTTTTTTTCAGCATTCAAGATCACGGCCGGTAGAATTATCCCGGCCTGGGTTTCAACCGAGATTACTTCTTCGGTTAATTTGTCGGTCTCGTAAACATATTTAGCAAAACAGCGGATGCCATTGCCGCACATTTCGGCTTCGGAGCCGTCGGAATTTATAACCTGCATGCGATAATGCGCTTTGGTTGACGGCCAAACAATTAAAATCCCGTCTGCCCCGACGCCAAAGTGGCGGTCGCAGAGGGCTAAAGCCAATTGTTTCAGGTCGACCCCATCTAATGTCTCTTTGCGGCTGTCGAGCAGGATAAAATCGTTGCCCAGGCCGTGCATTTTTGTAAAAGCTAGATTGGTCATACTGCTAATATTCTAACATATTATTGGGAATAACTAGCGCTGGTGGTGGCGGATTCCCAGATCGTGACGTGGGCCAAGGAGGGTAACGTTGGTTTTAGCTGCTCAAAAATGACCCGGGCGATATTTTCGGACGAAGGGTTTTGCTCTTTAAACTCCGGTAAATTATTAAGATCGGCATGGTCAAACTTTTTAATAACTTGATGCAGATGGCTTTTTATTGTTTTAAAATCTTCGAGCAAGCCCAATTTATTCAATTTTTCACCTTTGATCTGAATTTGCACTTTAAACGTGTGACCATGGACGTTTTCGCACGGGCCCTCATACCCGCGCAAGGCATGAGCGGCGGCAAAGGTTTCTTCAACGTTTAATTCGTACATAGTTTCCTCCAATCACATTTTGATAATCAGCCCTTGTAAAATCGCCTTGATATTTCGACTAAGGTTAACAACAAAATTTTGGTCGTTGATAAAGGCTTCCAGGTCCAGACGGATGCTTTGTTCATCGATGTTTTCGATTGTTTTCAAAAGTTTAGTTTTTAATTCTTCCAGATCCTTGACCGATTCGAGGCAGTTTAAGTTTGGTTTTATGCCTTTTTCTAAATACCACATTAGATCAAAATAATCCCGCCCTTTGACCTTTACTAATATACGGCCCTGTTTATCGGTCTTTTCCCACTTACGATGGAAAATAGCCATGATCTTGGTGGCCATTAAGGTGGATAAATCAAAAGTTTTAAGCAGCATTGACCGATTGAATTTGAAGAGAGGAATTATTTCCAATTGATAATTATCCGGGGCGATATTAAATTGGTTAAACACTTCTATTTTTAGAAAAAGCCAATCAGATTCCTGTCGACCGGCCAGCCCCAGCTCCCGCAAAACAGGGAATTTTAGATAAAGACGGAATTTTTGCCGAGTGATTTTTACCGTTAGGTCGGTATTATCTTTAAAATACTTTTCTACATCTTTGGCCAACTGGACCAGATCAATTTTGTTATTGATATCGACAAAATCAAGGTCTTCTGACAGCCGCGGCAGGCCAAAGCATTGGGCCAGACAGGATCCGCCGTAAAAAGCCAACTGGCTGTAGATGGGATGGGAGTAAATGAAATCTAGAACCACGACTTGCAGATAGTCTTTCAGGATGTTTCTTTTAAAAAAGGGCTCCCGGGCCTCGTGGCCGACCAATAAATTTTGCAGAAAGATTTTTTCGTTAGCCATGTCTTTTTTTATCCAACAGCGCAAATATTTTTACGACTTTTTGGGCCCCTTTGAGTTTTAAATATCTCGTAAATTCCTGGCGATCCGCCCGATTAAAATTGACCATGTTTAAGCGTAGGTCTCGGATACTATCCTTGGTGATGGGCAGGCGCCGCCTTAAATATAAGTAATCAAACAGAGCTTTGGCTTTGGTTGCCTTGGCGATAACAAAATTATCAATTTTAATCAATTGAAAACCGCAAAAAAATTCGTCTTTTATTTTATGGTAAAAATAATTTCCCAAAGAATTGTGAAAAGCCGCGGTTTTATTTTTGGTCATGGAAGTGAAATTTTGCGGTATTTCTGTCAGCATATTGTGCTGATGCAAAATATAGTCGAGGCTTAGATAAGAAGGGGAATAAAGGATAGTTGAAATAAATTCAGGATAGGCGGCAAAACGCCCCCTTTTTTGCAGTTCATCAAGATAAGCGCCAGCGACATAAAGTCCTTTTTTCAGTTTTATCAATTGCCCATTTTTTTTATAACGCGACAAGGAGATTTTTAAATAGACTTTATCTTTTTCAACGGCTGATAAATCAGAGAGGGAAAAATAAGGGAGCTTTTGCGCCAGCGACAGGATTTTCTTGATTCTTGATAAACCTTTGTTTCTCATAGTATACAACTATTGTATACCTTTGGAAACGTCATTGTCAAACCCCAGAGTTCAAGACAAACTTATTTGCTTCGCCCCTACAATCGGTCGTCCTAATAGACGGCTGCCGATTTCGGTAAACTGGGGCTCAGAGCCGGTTACATAATAAACATGTTTTCCTGGTGTGTTAGAGTTACGCAATGTTTTGGCCTGTTTTAACCACTGTTTGGTCTCGGCCACGGCAGCTTCAGCCGGGTTGACCAGGGCGACATTGGGGCCGACAATTTCTTTTATAACTTTCACCAGATGCGGGTAATGGGTACAACCGAGAATTAAAGTATCGATTTTCTCTTTAATTAAAGGTTTGAGATATTCTTTAGCGACGGTTTTGGTCTCGTCATTATCGATCTGGCCGTTTTCCACCAGCGGGACAAAAAGCGGACAGCCGACGGCAAAAACAACCGCGTCAGGTTTAAATTTTTTAATTTTATTTTGATAAGCCTCGGAATTGACGGTCGCGACGGTGGCAATCAAACCAATTCGTCCTGATCTGGAGACTGATACGGCGGCTTGGGCTCCCGGATCGATTAAATTTATTATCTCGACCGGGTAATCGTCTTTCACGACAGGATAGGCGATGGCGGAAGATGTGCCGCAAGCCATAATAATTAACTTCGCCCCTTGTTTAATTAGAAACGGAATGATCTCTTGATTGATTTTTATGATCTCGTCTGCTGACCGGCTGCCATAGGGGACACGAGCGGTGTCAGCGAGAAAAATAATATCCTCATGAGGCAGTTGTCGGATTAATTCCTCCAAAACGGTCAGGCCGCCGACGCCGGAATCAAAGATGCCGATAGGAGACGAAGGAGGGGCTTTGGCCGGAGTAATTATCCCGCCAGCCTTTGGGGTTATTCTTTCGGTAGAAACTCTACTTATTAGACTGACCTCGGAAATAGGTTTTCACTCCTTTTACTATGCTCTTTGCCAGCTGATATTGAAAATCGGGTGAACCGGCCAGCTTGAGCTCTTTGTCATTGCTTAAATAAACAGGCTCAAGAAGCACAGCGGGCATAGTCGTATGATGAACCGCGTAATACATGGCGCGCCGCAGGCCGCGGTCCTTGCGCTCAATTCCGGCCAGCAAAGATTCATGCAAAATCAGCGCTAGCGGCCGGCTCTGCGGATTATAATAATATGTCTCTGTCCCGCCGATTTCGCTTTGGCTGGTAAAATTATAATGTATGGAGATGAAAATGTCACACTTGGAACCGTTCGCGTAATCGACAATATCCTGAAGGTGCTTTGTCCGGTCGTCGTTGCGGGTCAGATAGACTGTGGCGCCGGCGCCCTGCAGTAAGAGAGCCGTTTTTTGGGCAACAGCTAGAGTTAGGTTCTTTTCCCATGAGCCATCGCGGGCGATGGCTCCGGGGTCGAGGCCGCCGTGGCCTGGGTCAAGGACGAAAATTTTTCCGGCCAGGCTCTGATCTTTGCCGGCCGGGTCCGGCGATAATTTATAGGGTTTAAGAAGCTGGCGGCGGGTGGCTAAATTAGCCTTTTCCCAAGCGGCCATAATCTGCTCGGCTTGATCGAAACGATCAAAGATTTCGATGATCGATTTGCCCCGGCCGAAAACATTGACAATATCGTAATCAATTGGCTGAGTAAAATCGATTATGACTCGTGCTTCCGAAGACGTTTGTTCCAGCCTGATTGCTTTTATGCGGCGAGAACGCCCTTTGCTGATTTTAATATCCGGACTTAAGGCCGCATCTTTAAAGATCACTTGCAGCTGATTGTCCAGCAGCATGCCTTTGGCTTTGGTCTCCCCGCAGGTGGAGATATCAAAATAATCAAAACCGCGATCGCGGCTAATCTCAATTTGCAAAATTTGGGCGGGGGAGGCGAAGGCCACCGGAGAAAGCAGAATCAGAAATAATAGAAAAAGCGCTTTTGACCCCATCCTCATATTCTAACATTGATAACAGCAAATTTTTTATTCCTCCTTCCCCTTAATAAGGGGAAGGAGGTTAGGAGGATGGGGTTATTAGTTTCAGCAACGTTTCCCTGTCATTCAGCTCCGGCTGATCCAGCACCTTTTCCAGCAGCGCGTTAAGAACCGCGCCAACTTTTTTGCCGGGAGGGATCTGCAATTGTTCCATCACGTCTGTTCCGTTGATTTTCAGATCTTTCACGTCGAGAGCGTTCTCCTCATCTATAATTTTGTCGATACGTTTTCGCAGCTCTTTTAAATAATCGGATTCGATCTCCCGCTCCATGGCCTTCGTGTCTGCCAGGCGGAGCGCAAACAGGTCGGCAACATTGGCTACCCCGCCAATCCGCTTGATGAACCGACGTACCGCGGAATCTGTCCAGTCAGACGTATAATGGAACATATGCTGGCGGACAAGATTGCTGACCTGGGCAATCTCTTGATTGCCAAAGCGGAGACGTTTTAATATTTGTTCCGCTACATTGGCTCCGACCTGATCGTGATTGTAAAAAGTCATATCAACCTGACAAGCAGGTTTACTGATATCGTGAAACAGAGCTGCCAAACGGACGATCCTCTTGGCTTTATCCGCGGCGTCGCAGGCGTAGAGATTGTGCCAATAAACGTCATACTTATGAAATTCGGCCGGCTGTTTGACGTCAATACAGGCGACAAGCTCAGGGATAATTAATTGCAATAGACCGGTTTGCCGCATTAAATCGAGCCCGATTGAAGGTTGAGCGCTAGCCAGCATTTTTACTAATTCGTCGCGCACTCTTTCCGGCGCGACTGTTTTAGTGACGGCCAGGGTTTGGCTGACGGCGGCCAGGGTCGCTGGTTCGATAACAAAATTTAATTTAGCCGCGAAGCGGCAGGCGCGGATCGAGCGCAAACCATCTTCACTGAGCCGTTCCAGCGGGTTGCCGACGGCGCGAATTAATTTGGCTTTAAGATCCTGTTGGCCGTTAAAATCATCAATTAATTGATCATTCAATGGATCGTAGGCCAAAGCATTGATTGTAAAATCACGTCGGGAGAGGTCAAGATGGATATCTTCGGTGAAGACGACATTGGAGGGGTGGCGGCCGTCGATATATTTTTCGTCAGCGCGGAAAGTGGTCACTTCATAGGCTTCACCGTCAAGCAAGATTGTCACAGTGCCGTATTCGATGCCGGTCGGCACGATTTTCGTAAACAAGCGGCTGACTTCCTGGGGGGTGGCGGCGGTAGTAATGTCCCATTCCTCGACTGGCAGGTCCAGTAAATTATCGCGCACCGAGCCGCCGACCAGATATGCTGGAAAACCCTTATTTTGCAAGGTTTTGATGATGTTTAGGGCGTTGGCCGAAATGTTGGTCATGAGCATAAATCTAGTTTATCGCAGGTGATTGCCGGAGTCAAACCGAGCGGAACGCAAAAAACTGCAAAAAACGACTGAAATTTATTTTAATTACGGCAGATAACCTTTTGGCTAATAGCAGGTAAAAATTAGAATGAAAATAATAACTTTTAATGATCCCAAGCCAGTGTCTCGATGGCGCAATGCATCCCCACATCGTGAGCTAGCCGATGTCCAACGACTGCTAAGCAAAAATTATGGGATAACGGCTATTGCCGGCTCCTTAATGTACGCGGTTTGCCGTATTGATGAGGTTATTTATAGCAATTTTTTAATGATGGTCGCGCGGCTGCAGGGAATGGGGATTAAGAATTTAGATGTTAGCGATATGTCAGTCGATAAAATTATCGAGCATCTGGAAAAGTTGAAACTCGATGACGCGGTAAATCTTGTTGCTGTGGAGCCAAGGCCAGCGGCCTCTCCGCCGCCGATTGTGCCGCCGGTGCGGCTGGAAGAAATTGAGGAAGTCCCTCCGGCAAAAATTATGACGCCTTCAGGCGGAGTGGTCGCGGTAGAACAACTTGATGTCCAGCGCTTTTCAACGGCGCGGCCCAAATCAAAATATTAT
The DNA here is from genome assembly GCA_016219705.1 of Candidatus Saganbacteria bacterium. Classification (GTDB taxonomy): domain Bacteria; phylum Margulisbacteria; class WOR-1; order O2-12-FULL-45-9; family O2-12-FULL-45-9; genus JACRKQ01. Next base: position 19,958 of record JACRKQ010000063.1, read on the forward strand.
TTAATTCTCGTTGAGTTTGCGGTGACTTTGGGCAAAGCAATCATGTCCATTCTCATGGTAATTCCAAACGTTGTAAAGTTTTTTAAAAGTATTTCCAATAAAAATAATGCCCAACTTATTCAATTTTATAATCATCGGCATCAGCGAATAAGCGCCTATCTTGATTTTCCGACGGAAAACACGAAGATGGCGGAGCTTACATGGGTGGTAATTCCGCCAGCTTTTGGTAAAACTAAAGAAACGGCTTTTCTTTTAGCTCTATATTTAAAAGCTAACGGTTGCGGTGTTCTCCGTTTTGATGATACTGATTCTGTTGGGGAGAGCGAGGGCGAGATCCACGAATTGACTTTGTCCAATTCCACAAAAAATATTCATGAGGCAGTTGAATATCTCCGAACAAATTATAATGCTGTGCGGATTGGCCTTGTCCCTTTTAGCCTTTCGGCCAGGGCGGCGATCAAAGCGGCGGCGCAAGATCCGTCGCTAGCGTTCGTTATGCCAATAGTTGGCGCACCTAATATCGAATCTCTCCTGGATAAAGTTTATGGAGAGAATTTAATTGCTGACTATCTTTGTGGAAAACGTAAAGAGACCCTTAATTTATTAGGCCATCCTGTTGACAGCGATCGCTTTCTCGGAGACGCCATTATTGAAGGCTTTGCGGACCTATCCTCTACCATGGCTGATCTAGAAAAAGCCCCGGTTCCAATGGTCTGGTTCTGCGGAGAAGATGATCCATGGGTCAGAAAAGATGAGGTCCAGGGCGTTCTTGAGGTTAATCCTGGCCAGGTTTATAGACAGCGTGTCGATGTCCAAGGACTGCAGCATCGGGTTAGAGAAGCCGGAGTGGCGCAGGAGCTTTTTGCCTGTGTTGTCAGCCAGGTGTTGTTTTTAACTTTAGGTGAAGCTGCGGCTAATATGGAGATTAAACAGCCTTCTTCAGTGGAGATTGTGAATCGAGGCATAACCGAAAGAAAGAGAGTCCAAAGAAGAATTTCTCGGGAAGAAGAAATAGCCAGTTGGGATAAGTATTTAAAAGATTTTGATGTTTTATTAGAAACAGAAGATTACCCGGCCTATTTGAACTCGCTATTTGATCAATTACAAGTTCGCCCTGGCGAAAAAGCGCTGGATGTAGGGACTGGAAATGGAAACTTTATTGCCTTTTTATTGAATCGGATGGCGATGGCATTGAAAACTAGCGGTTGGAAAAATGGAGAAATTACAGGAATTGATTTTGTAGCGGAAGCGGTCGCTCGAGCCGAAACTAAGGCGAACGAGGTAAAGAAAAAACGTCTCGATTTACCGAAAACTTATTTCCAAACGCTGGATGTTGAAAAAGATTCTTTGCCCCACAATGAAAATTATTATGACAAAATTATAGCCAGCTTGTTTTTATCGTATGTTAGGGAGCCGCGGACGGCGGTGAAAAAACTATGTCGCAGTCTTAAACCTGGCGGAACAATTGTTCTGACCAGTTTAAAGCCGGAGGCCGATGTTTCACAAATATATCATCGTTTTTTGGAAAAAATAAAACGTGAAGTTCCTTCGCCAGAACGTGATCGGAAATTAATTCGAGGGCGAGAATTATTAAATTCGGCGATTGGCTGGATTGAAAACCGCGAAGAGAGCGGTGATTTCACTTATTTCTCGGGAAAAAAACTAATCAGACTTTTGGAAGGAGAAGGAATTGCAATTACCAGATCAATTTCCTCTTTCGGGGATCAAGCAGTGATTGTTGTTGGTCAAAAAAAATCGAAATGAAGCGAGCAATTGACACTTTGGACCGATAAATGAAATAATGTTACCAGTGAACTATTTCGCTTTTAGCGCTCTAATAAACGGTTTGACCAGTCTTTTGCTTGGTCTTTATGTTTTAAGAAAAGGGGTTCAAAAACCGCTTAATCTCAATTACATTTTTTTTGCTTTTAGTGTTTTTTTCTGGAGCTATGGCTATTTTTTTTGGCAAATATCGACCTTGCCTGAAATTGCGCTTTTCTACTGCCGCTTGCTGATGGCTGGCGCCGCTCTTATCCCTGTCGCCTATTTTAATTTTTCCCTCTGGCTAACGAACACCTATGAAAAAAAACGTTGGGAGAGTCGTCTGTCATTTTTTATCGGGCTCATCTTTATGTTATTAGCCGGCACGCCATTGATAGTTAGCTCTGTTACCAGCAAAATGTTTTTCTCGTTTTGGCCGGAGCCAGGGCCGATTTACCCTCTGTTCCTGTTGATGTTTTTTTATTACACGATTTATTCTCTGACAATTATGTATCGTGTCTACAAAAAGAGTCCCGAATATTTAAAGGCCCAGATAAGCTATGTTTTTTGGGGTACGGGAATTGGCTTTCTGGCCGGCTCCACTAATTTTCTTCTCTGGTATAACATCCCTGTCCCGCCGCTACCCAACATTCTGGTCAGTATTTACCCTTTGTTACTCTCTTTTGCCATCACCAAACACCATTTGATGGATATTTCAATTGTGATCAGCCGCGCCGTGGCTGAAATTATGGTGGTCTTATTTCATACGGCAGTTTATTTCGCTTTAGTTTGGCTGCACATAAATTTTGTTTCTGATAAAATTGGCTGGTTGTTTTTTGGAGGGACGGTTTTCTATGGGATTATTGTTGGCCAAACCCATTTGGGTCTGCGGCTTTTTTTTCAAACCACATCAAATAAATTATTTCTCCGCGGAAAATATGATTATTACAAAGTCTTAAGCGAAGCCAGTGTTAAGGTGACAGGCAAATTATCAATGCCTTTTATCTTGGGCACGCTCTATGATGTTTTTCGTAATGCCGTAGAAATTTCCCAACCCAAAATATTCCTGCCAGAATATTTCAGCGAACCGGAGAAGAAATCACAGCGTTACATTATTTTTAATGAAAAAGGGGCGCCCCTCTCTCCGATGGCGGAAGCCATAGGGATAAACGAGACACTGGTCGATAATTTGATCAACCGGCGGGAAGTGATTTTTGATTCCGCCAGCCAGTCGGCCAGGCTGATTGTCCCCTGCCTGCTGGAAGAGCGGTTAATCGCGATCTTTATCTTCGGCCCAAAACTCTCCGAAGATCCTTACACCACGGAAGATCTCCGTCTTTTTAAAATTCTTGCCAGCCAGGCTGCCCTGGCTCTGGATCATGCCCGTTCCTATGAAAAAATAAAGGCTGATCTGGCCGCGGCCGAGCGGCAGCTGACAAGATCGGAAAGATTAGCCTCTCTCGGTATCTTAACGGCGGGGATAACGCACGAAATCAGGAACCCTTTGGCGGTCATCCGTTCGGAGACGGAGCAGTTGACCAATCAGGAGCGCCCTCCGGCGGAATTAAAACGATATCGTGATCTGGTGTTAAAGCACGTCGACCGGATTGCGGCCATTATGCAGAGGATGCTGGCGATGGCCAAAGAGAAACCGCGCCAGGTTGCGAAAATTGATCTACTGAAAAGCTTAAATGCTGTTTTACCGTTAATAAGATTTAAAAATATCAGAGTGATCAAAAAATTAAATCCTCTGCCCGGCATCGAAGGCGATCCGATCGGAATCGAAGAGATCTTTGTTAATTTAATCCAAAATGCGATCCAGTCGATGCCGGAAGGCGGGACATTAACGCTTTCCAGTTATGTCGAAAAAGAAAAACCGATTATCGAAATCAGCGATACCGGCAAAGGCATTTCCCTGGAAAATCAGGAGAAAATTTTTGACCCTTTCTTTTCCACGCGGCATGAAGGAACCGGCCTTGGGCTCTCGATTGCCTATCGCATTATCCGGGAGCATGGCGCGGACATCAAAGTAATTAGCGAAGTGGGGCGCGGGACGACGTTTAAAATAATTTTCTAAGCAGTAGGCTGTTCTTTTTGCCGCTGGAATTCTTCGCGTTTGGCGATATGTTTTTCAAAAGTGTTTAAGACCAGAATGTTCTCTTCCCCGGCAAAAAAACCGTCGATGGTCGCCAGCAGTTCCGCTGATTTGAACGGCTTTTTAATATAATTAATAATAAAACCGGCGGTGGCGCGGTCCCATTTTTCTTCATCTTCCCAGGCGGTCAGGATAGCAATGCCAATATCTTCACCATAGTCGCGCCGGATCTTTTCCAGCAGGGTTAACCCATCCATCTCCGGCATTTTAATATCAAGGAGGATCATGCGGACGCGATTTCCGCCCAGCCCCATCATGACTTTGTTCTTTTTAAGGTGCTCCAGCGCTTCTCGGGCGGAATAAGCGGTTATGGCATCGTAGCGGGCGGTCTCTCTGATGATCTTGGCGATACTGTTTGTCAGATCGATCTCATCATCCACTACCATAACTAACGGTTTTGACATAACTTTACACCTCCCCCTGACAACGGTTAATTCTCTCATAAAATTTTTTAACCGTCAAATTAGGTAATAGTTTAGCAGCCCTGACGAATAGTATTTGACACCGAAGGGAAAAATTCACTTCAGCAAACAAATTCTTCGCATGATTTTAACAAGGCATGGGAACCCCTTTTCCGCTTAATTTTTTTTGGACTTTACAATCTGGCAGATGTAAA
>JACRKQ010000064.1 GCA_016219705.1 Candidatus Saganbacteria bacterium
CTACTTGGAAAAATTAGCTAAAATATTTTCCGTCTTAACCCACTCCTGATGAATTTCATTTACATAATTTGGGTAAGATGAAGGCGCCATCTTTTGAATAGTCTTTAACCACATTTTTTACTGGCATCGTTTAATAATAAACTAAAAAGGTTACACCTTAAAAGGTGTAACCTTTATACATAACCCTACAGAGTTAACCTCTGCAGGGTTAATCAGGCGGTTAGCGGTCGACTGTTTTGTCTGACAACTAATCCCCTCTCTTTAATTTCCCCTTTCTAAAGCATCATTTCATTATTTCTTACTTCTTACTCTTTACTCTCTACTCCTTTTTCATTTTGCCACTTGACAAGTATAGTGTCTTCTATATATAAAAGATTATATAAATCTTTGCAAAACATTAATCATTAAAGCAAAACATTGATCACTGCCCATGACTCAACTGCCCAACTCAAATAAACTATTTTCCGTTTCTCAAGCTTCTAAATTCTTAAACGTTTCAATTGATACTCTGCGACGATGGGACAAGAAAGGTAAATTAGTCCCGATCAGAACTGCCGGCGGCAGCCGCAGATATCACTTAAATCAATTGGAAGCTTTTAAAGTTTCCGGCGGAACCAGTCCCGATCTTGACCAGATGTTGACCATCAAAGAGGCGGCCCAAAAATTCGGTGTTTCCGCTATCACTCTTCGGCGCTGGGACAAAACCGGAAAAATAAAGTTTGTCCGGGACGAATCCAACTACCGCCGGATTTCGATTTCGGAAATAAAGAAATTCTTGGGGGAAAATGATGAAAAGGTTGAAAAGGTTAGAAATAATGAAAAGATTAATGAGGTTGAAAAGGTTGAAAAGATTAACGATCAGGTTAATTTGCAAGTTACCAGATATCTCCTCTACTCTTTTGCCACTCTCGCTCTCGCCTTTTTCGCTGTCGGAATCCAGCTAAAAACCACTCCATGGGGTAAAGAATTGGCAAATTCATGGCTGAAAACTGCTCAAGATCTCGGCAAGGTTAATCAAACAACCTCTGACCAAATCCTCGGCGACGAACAATCATCGTCTACCCCCATCTACTCCCTACTCCCTGCTGCCTACTCCCCAAATCTCTTGAAGAACCCCTCCTTTGAAACCGCTCCTTCATCATCAGGAGGGCCCTCTGCCTTCTGGACTCTCCACCCCAACTCCACGGACAGTAATACTCAAATGTCAAACCATACGGCTCATTCAGGGGGCTACTCGTTATTGCTTAACTGCGAAGAAAACAATGAGCAGAAAACAGAAAACAATGATTGCGCCAGGGGGATCATCCAGGAATCTACCAAGACGGAGGCGGGGAGAAGCTACCAGCTTGGAGTTTGGGTGAAAGTCAATAAAGGCCCGGCCTTGCTACGGCAGCAAGGCCGGGCCTTATCTGATACGCGAATCCACCTGTCCCTTGGCCCCGGATACGATAAGAGTTTCAGACTAGAAAGTAATGAGGAGAAAGTAATGAGTAATGATGGATGGCGGTATTATTCGACCACCTTCAATAATCCACCCCCCGGACTGGTCCCGAGGATATATATAGAAAACAATGAGCAAAAAGCAATGAGCAATGAGATCCTCTTTTTTCTTGACGACGCGGTGTTCCGCGAAGCCGAAAGCTTCGCGGGAGTAGCAGAAGTAGGGAGTAAGGAGTATGGAACGGAAAGGAACCAATTGGCTTCTGCTTACTCCTTACTGCCTACTGCTTACTCCTCTCTCCTTCCCTCCGGCGGCAACATCCTCTCCATCTCTCCCCAAGGTATCATCTATCCTACCGACAGTAATCAAACTCAAGGAGGACTGGGGACAGATTCCAGTAGATTTGGTAAAGCCTGGCTATCCAATGTTGACCTTTCCCAATCCTTATCGGTCAACGAGAAGATAGACATTGCCGGCAAACTGACTGCCAATGGGAATGTCACTCTGGGAAACAACGATGGGGATGAATTGGAAGTAGGGGCCAGGATTATCTCTGACCTAATTCCCAAGACCACCAACTCCATATCCTTGGGGAATACTTCTCTCCGCTGGAGACAAGCCTACGTTGACGCTTTAACCATTACCAACAACGCCACAATCGGAGGAAGTTTGACAATATCAGGCGGATTAGGGATATCAGGCGGATCCGGACTGTCAATCACCGGAGCCGCGAGCATCACCGGAGACTTATCTCTGGACGGAGATCTGGATTTCCAGGGCCCCCAGAATATCACCACCACTTCTGATAACCTGACCATCTCACCAACCGGCAACTTAGTCATTGATACATCGGGGGGAACAGTATTCGTCCGCGATGCGGCGATTGACCTGACCAATCAGCCGACCACGGTCAGCGCTAACACCCTGACTTTGCGGTCAACCGGCAGTTTTATCATTGACACTTCGGCCTTCAATACTGACCTGCGATTACAAGGAGGTTTAGGGGAGTTGAGAGGAGATTACGGAACGATAGTCTTGGCAGCCAGACAATCCTTGACTCTGGATACCAGTGCCAATAACACCAATATCAATATCAATACCGGATCAGGAACTCTGAATACGTCTGTAGGGAATTATTCGCTAACCGCTAATGGCGAATCGATAACCGTGAATGGAAATATTTCCGAAACTGTGACCGGGACTATTACTCAAACCATTACCGGAGCAGTCAATAGGACTGTTTCTAATACTATCACCGACCGCATCACCGGAGCCAATAACTACGTTCTGCGGGTAGGCAACTCCGCCTCTGATTCAGACGCCAATGGAAACGATATCTTCATTTCAGCCGTAGACAAGATCACCCTAAACTCCTCTTCCTTCTCCCAGACTACATCGGGAAATACGGAAACCATAGTATCGGCCGGAGACTACTCCGTTATAGTCCAAGGCAACAATGATCTTTACTTGAGAGGCGGCGGAGCCGGCAGAAACGATATCACCAACGGAGGAGATCTGCAACTTTCGGCAGAAGACAGCATGATATTGGATGCCGGGGACTTGACCATCACCAGCAGTAAGGATTCAGTTTCAGCCATAGCCATCAGATCAAGCAGAGGCGGGATAACTCTGTCAACTTCATCCGCAGGAGGTAATGGCAATCTGTCCCTGTATTCTGCCGGGACTCTGACTCTGGATACCAGTAGCAAGAACTCAAATATCAGATTGCAGACGGGGAGCGGGACTTTGACTGCCTCCCTCGGGACTGCTACCATCTCAACAGAAAACGGCCCGATCTCCCTGATTTCCCATACTTCCCCGATTAACTTGATAACGGAATCAACCACTAACGGCTCCTTAATTCTCTCTTCCACAGGCAACCTATACCTTGATACCAGTAGAACCGGAGCCTCCATCTTTCTTCAGGGAGGTCTGGCCAGAGTTGGTTCCGCCGGGACAGTTGACAACATCTCCGGCTCCGGTTCCCTCTACGTCCAGAACAATCTGGAAGTAGACGGTAATGTCTATCTTGGCACCAGCACTGCCAATTCTCTATCAGTCAGTGGATATGTCACCAGTAATCTAGTCCCCGATCCCGGCAGCACCTATAATTTAGGCTCCAATACCCGGAAGTGGTTAAATGTCTGGGCGGATACGGTGACTGCGACCAATATATCCGGGACTATTGTCGGAGGTTCAACAACTTCGGCTGATTGGAATATTAATTCGGATAATGCTACCGCAGATCTGGAAGATTCCACAGTCACTTTTGAAAGAGGAACAGAAGTCGTCAACTCCGAACTAAGGTGGAACTCAAGCGGAAAGAGATATTTTTCCACCAACGCTTCTTTCCAGATCTCTCCTGATACCGGAATCGGCTTGCCAGCCAGACCGGAGCAGGCCATTATGGTTGTCAACGATAGTTACGGGGGCAGGAGACTTTTGACTTTAAGAGAAGCCGGAACAGATTTACTCAACGTTGACTCCAGTGGAAACATCCTTCTGTCTCAAGCTTCCAACATTGAAACCAGCAGCGGAGCTTTAACCGTCAGAGGCTACAATGGTCTGACTCTGACCACCTCCTCTGCTACCACCGGAGAGATTAGAGTGATAAGCAGAGGGACGCTGCAGCTGGATACTTCTACCAACAATACCAATATTCTGATCAGGGCCGGCAGCGGCAATCTTAACGTCAGCAGTAACCAACTGTATCTTACCGGAAACTTGGTAGTCACCGGCACCGAGACTTTCAACGGGGTAACTTACACTTTCCCCGGCGCCGACGGTTCGGCTTCCAATGTCCTGACCACCAGCGGCGCCGGCCTGCTCTCCTGGGGGACTCTGGGAGCCGGGTCAATCACCGCCGACAGTTTGGACTTCAGCGAATTCAAAGACAGCATGAATCTTGA
>JACRKQ010000065.1 GCA_016219705.1 Candidatus Saganbacteria bacterium
CCATATAAGTTATTGGTTATGAGGGCGCCTAGTTCAGTGGCAGAACGCCTGCTTCACACGCAGGAAGTCGTTGGTTCAATCCCAACGGCGCCCATTTTATCCCGAGCCTGTCAAGGAATTAGGGCAGTTAGTTCAGTTGGTTAGAATGCCTCGCTTACACCGAGGAGGTCGCTGGTTCGAGTCCAGCACTGCCCATTAAGTTAATGCCGCCCAATTATTTGATCTTTGTAGGTATCGGCGAGGCAGCTGTCACATCAACCACATATATTCCGCTGCTTTCGGTACTTCGATTATAAGTTAAATATTTTGCGTCAGGCGATAAGCGCGGCAGTTCAGCGTTGCTGTCGGCCAGCAGCGTCGTCCGCATGGCTGTCACATCAATACTCGTAATTTTTGCCAAACTACCCCCGTTGAGACCATAGACTTCATTGGTATTGGCGGAGGAAATCTGCGGAAAATCAACCGAGACCGCCGCCGCTAAATCTATCCGCCCGCTCCCGTCAGGATAAATTAAAGATAAGTTCGGTTCGCTCGAAACCGTCCGCACAAAAGCGATGCGGCCGCCAAAACGCCAGGAAACAAATTCCAGATTGGTGGCGGCGACAACCAGCGTATCTCCGCTGCCATTAGTATTAATAGTGCGAACTTCAGTCGAGGTGCAATAAACCAATTTCGCGCCATCGCTTGACCAGTCAAAAACTTTGATCCCGGGATTGAAAGCCAATTCAATTGCGTCCAACCCGTTACGCGTTCCGGTCGAAATATTCCTAATCACTATTCTACGGAAAAGCCCGTTGCGCAGATCATTGCCGAAAGCGACATATTCGCCGGTAGGAGAACAGGTCATCGCGTAAGGGATGTTATTAGTTACATCAAATAGGACTGACGATTCTCCCGTTCCCGACGGATAAATAGTTTTAACATATTGGCCAAACGAGGAACTTATGTAAATGATCGCCCCGCCCCGCGTCCACCCCGGCGCGTAAAAATAGCTGGCGCTTTCTGTGCGCCCGCCGCAGCCGCCAATCATCACCGCACCTATCACCAGCATAACAACTACCAATAGTTTAATAAATTTCACGTCCTTCCTCCTAAAGCTAATTTCAAAACTTCGTCCGCTTCTTCCACAAAACTTATTTTGATGCCGGCCAGAAGTTCCTTTTTTATCTCTTCTAAATCTTTTTTATTCTCCTGGGGAATGATAACCTGTTTGATCCCGGCGCGCCTGGCCGCCAATAATTTCTCTTTCAGGCCGCCGATCGGCAGAACTTTACCGCGCAGGGTAATTTCACCGGTCATCGCCACATCGCTCTTCACCGGCTGTTTGGTCAAAGCCGAAGTCAGGGCGGTCGCCATGGTAATACCGGCCGACGGTCCGTCTTTGGGTACCGCCCCTTCCGGCACATGGACGTGGATATCAGCCTTACGGTAGAAATTCTCGTCGAGATTAAGGCTGGCCGCCCGGGAACGGACAAAGCTCATCGCCGCCTTGACCGACTCCTGCATAACCTCACCCATCTGCCCCGTCAACGTCAGATTTCCCCTCCCCGGCATGACCGTAACTTCCACGGGGATCGTGTCGCCGCCAACCTCTGTCCAGGCCAGTCCCATTGCCAAACCAATTTGATTTTTTGTTTCGGCTAACCCAAACCTGTATTTTGGCGCCCCAAGATAATTAGCTAAAGCGGCCTGATTCACGATTGTTTTTTTGGCCGCAGCTTCTTTAACCACCTGGGTGGCAATTTTACGCAGGACGGCAGCGATTTCTCTTTCTAAATTGCGGACTCCCGCCTCTTTGGTATATTCCTGAATTATTTGCAGTAAAGCCGGTTCCTGAAATTCCACCTGATTTTTTTTCAGACCGTGCTTTTCCAGCTCTCGCGGGAGTAAATAACCCTTAAGTATCCCCATTTTTTCTTCTTCAGAATAACCCGACATCTGGATGACTTCCATCCGGTCAAGCAGGGGCCGCGGGATCGGATCCCGGGTATTGGCCGTCGTGATAAAAAGGACGTCGGAAAGATCAAACGGCACTTCCAGATAATGATCGGAAAATTCTTTGTTCATCTCCGGATCAAGGACTTCCAACAGCGCCGAGGCCGGATCGCCGCGAAAATCAGCGCCCAGTTTATCAATCTCATCTAACAGGAAGACCGGATTAGCGCTGGCCGCTTTATGGATCGATTGCATGATGCGCCCCGGCAGGGAACCGACATAGGTGCGCCGGTGCCCCCTGATTTCCGCTTCATCCCGCACTCCGCCCAACGCCACCCGGGTAAATTTCCGCCCCATGGCGCGGGCAATCGAGCGGGCAATGGAAGTCTTCCCGACACCGGGCGGACCGACGAGACACAGGATCGTCCCTCCCATTTTACCGGTCAATTTGAGCACGGCAAAATATTCTAAAATCCGTTCTTTAACTTTATCCAGGCCATAATGGTCTTCGTTCAAAATTTTTTCGACTGCCGCAATATCCAGATGGCTTTTAGTTTTTTTCTGCCAAGGCATCTCCACCAGCCAGTCCAGATATGTCCTGATGACAGAGGCCTCGGAACCCATCGGCGGCATCTGGGTCAAGCGATCTAATTCTTTTTCCGCTTTGGCGCGAACTTCATCGGGTAGTTTTGCCCCTTTGATCTTTTTGCGGTATTCGCCCAGTTCGGGATTGTCATTATCTTCTTCTTCGCCTAATTCGCTCTGGATGGCGCGCAGCTTTTCTTTTAAATAATATTCTTTTTGCACCCGTTCGATTTGTTTGCGGACCTTGCCCTGCAGTTCTTTCTCTACCCGCAGAACTCCGATCTCTTTATCCAATATCTCGGATAAATGCTCTAAACGTTTGGCGACTTTAATTGATTCTAATATCAATTGTTTTTCCCCGACTTTCAAGGTCAAATAAGACGAGACCAAGTCTGCCAGGCGGCCGGGATTATCGACATTAACAATCGACATCAAAGTTTCCGGAGGAATGCGGCGGTTAAGCTTGACGTATTCTTCAAACTGGCGAATGATTTTGCGCACCAGGGCCTCTTCGGCCACGGAGACTTCTTCCGGTTCGCTGATGCGGGAAATTATGACGTGAAAATAAGGCGTCTCCCGGACAAAACGCTCCACTTTGACCCGACAAACGCCTTCGACCAGAATTTTTGTCGTACTATCCGGCAGATCGATCATCTGGACCACTTCCGCCAGCGTGCCGATTTTACTGATATCACCGGTCGAAGGTTCTTCCACCTCTTCATTATTCTGAACGGCAAAGACCAGAAGCTTATCTTTCGCCATCGTTTCTTCCAGGGCTTTAACTGACTGACTGCGGCCGATAAAAAGAGGAACAATCATCTGGGGGAAAACGACGATATTACGCAAGGGGATAAGCGGCAATTCCTCCTGCCAGTCCGGCATCTTTTCCGATTTTTTTTTGTCCGCTCTGCGAGCTGGATCAGCCATAATTTATTTGGTTTTCTTGATTTCTACGGTCTTGCCCTTGGTAACGCCGATAACTTCGTCGATTATGCCGTAGGCCGCCGCTTCAGCCGCGCTCATGTAGAAATCCCGGTCGGTGTCTTTTTCCACTTTGCCCAGCGGCTGGCCGCTGTGTTTGGCTAAAATATCATTAAGGATTTTTTTCATGCGCAGTATCTCTTTGGTCTGGATTTCGATGTCAGTCGCCTGCCCCTGGGCGCCGCCTAAAGGCTGATGGATCATGATGCGAGCATTGGGGAGAGCGTAGCGCTTGCTTTTTTCTCCGGAAGCAAGAAGGAGGGCGCCCATGCTGGCCGCCTGCCCGATACAGATGGTAGAAACCGCCGGTTTAATATATTGGATCGTGTCATAAATGGCCATTCCGGCGGTGACAACTCCCCCGGGAGAATTTATATACATATATATATCCTTATTGGCGTCATCCGCTGACAAAAACAACAACTGGGCGATAATGGTGTTAGCCTCCAGGTCATCGATCGGCGTGCCGATGAAAATAATTCTTTCTCTTAACAGCCGAGAATAAATATCATAAGCCCGCTCCCCTTTTGGCGACTGCTCCACGACCATCGGGATCAATTGGTTTATCTCTTTCATGTTTATTCCGCCTCCTTGATTTTGGCATTAGCGTGTAAAAAGTCCAACGCCTTTTGCCGCAATAAATAATCGTTCATATACTTCAAGCCGTCAGCGCCGAGACGCCGGTTGATCTGCTCCAGTTTCTCGCCAGAATGTCCGGCAATGTGTTCCAATTCAGCCGTCAATTCTTCAGTCGTGACAAGCAATTTTTCCGCCTGCGCGATCTCTAAAAGAACAATTTTCCCCCGGGCGCGCACTTCAGCTGACTTGCGTAATTCATCGCGCATGATTTTTTCGTCTTTTTTAATCGCCAGGAGATAATCTTCCAGCGTTAAATTGCTTGAGGCCAGGGAATGGCGCAATTCATCAAGCATGATATCGATTTCATGTTCCACCAGCGCCTGGGGGATCTCTAATTTAGCATCAGCCGCGGCGGCGGCAATCAGGCGGTTTTTAACTTCCGCCTCGGCCTCTGTCTGGCGATCTTTAAGCATCGTAGCTTTAATTTCTACTTTTAATTCCGCCAGCGTCCCAAACTTGCTCACCTGTTTGGCAAACTCGTCGTCAAGCGGCAAAATTTCTTTTTTGCCGTCCGGTCCAATTTTAGCAAAACGCTCCTGCAGAGAGCCAAAAACTTTGTCCACATCTTCTGCCGTAATCTTAACCGCCGGCTTCTCCACTGAAATCCCGTGGTAGCGCCCCAGCTGCACTTCGGGATAAACAGCAATCACCAATTTAAAGACAAAAGGCTGGTGCTTTTGCTGCTGGATAATTTCGACATGAGGATAATCAATCGGCTCGATCTTTGCTTCGGAAATAACACTGCCGTAGAGTTGAGAGATTAAATTTTGCGCGGCGCGCGATTCAAGATAGTCGTGATTCAAGGCGCGTTCCACAATTTCTTTAGGCGCCTTGCCGGGGCGAAAGCCGGGAACTTTTATCTCTTTGCCGGCCGCGGTCAGCGCAACCTCCAGGGCTTTGGCAAAATAACTATAGTCTTCTTCAACTTCCAGCGTAACTTTATTAGCGTCGCGAACATTACTGCGAATTTTCATGGTGATCCTCATTATACAAGACCGGCGGCGAAGACGCAAATATCTAGTTGACAAATTATTTAACAAGCGCATAATTTCTTTGGTTTTGAATTTAGTCGCGATGAATAGAGGGGGGAATCATGGTAAAAAAATTGGCGTTGATCTGTTTCATGTTCCTGTTGGCTGGTTTGGTCTCTTTTGTCGTGGGATGCGGCAGTTCCGGCGGCGGTGATACGGTAACGGTAACAGCATCGACAACAACGACGACGGCAGCTGGGGCGAGAGGTGTAACAATTTCCGGAGCAGTAGTTGCTCAAGTAGCTGATTTGGCAGATTTAGGTATCACCGCTTTGTCAGTCGGCGGAGAAAATCAAACTGAAGCGCTAAGGGCTCTTGGTGTTAATGCGCAAGATGTTTATGGAATTGTCCGACCAATGGCGGTGGATAGGGCGACTATTACTTTAAGATATGTAAATAGCGATGGGTCTTACACCAGTACCTCCGCTACGGCTGAAGTCAGAAATGGAGCTTATACGATTGAAGCCGCGGTATTGGATCCGGCACGCACTTATGTGGTAACTGTTTCCCGACAGAGTTCCACAACAGGCATGGTTTTAGAAATGAGCTCGCTGGTTGATACGAGGACGGCGACTAGTGCCGCTTACACTTGTCCGGTTAATGCCAGACGTGATCTGGTGCTGCGAACAATTGTCAGCCAAATAATGGAAGAGGTTAGTAGTGTGGCTGGCATTGATGCCGCCATGGCCGCTCAACTTCAAACTATTATTACTTCAGCTCTAAATGCGGCTATAGATTCCGGTCTTATTACCATCCCTTCCATGACAAGATTAACGACAGAGAGAGAAAACACAGCGGCTCGCAACGCAGCAGAGGCCCTCGGAAATACCGATGAGGCAGGACGGGCAGTTACCGCTGGCAGGATGAGAGCCAGATTTAGTTCAGCCTCTACGACTGATGAAGCCGTCGGAATAGTTAGGGATGCTTTTATCGGTCTAATAGGTGATCCGCGGTTTATCCCAGATTCTGTCATTACCGCTTTGGCCCAACAGCTCTTAGCAGGAACAACTAAGACAATTCAAGAATTTGCCACCGCCTGCAGTTCTAATTTATTCAACGACTCATATCAGCCTGTTTCAGGCGTAATTACGACTTCGGCCTTAATTAATGAGTTGAATCGGAAACTTGGTTTCCTTTACGGGACATCGATGGGGACATTAGATGCCAGGGCCGCAACGATGCTGGCAGTTTTCCCAGAAGGTATTTGGCGCAGCGCGACTATTAGCAGTACAACTGTTTTGAATATTCCGCAAATGATTTTTATGATGGACGCGGCCATGCAGCTTTCTCGGGGACAAGGGAATCTTAATCCGGCCGGCGCGATGAACGCTCTTTTCGGCGGGAACATATTTACCAATGGAGTGGAAATTATGGGAAAAGAGGTTCGAATTGTCAGCTTTTTTGATCCATCTGATCCGACTGCGGGAGACAGGGCGGCGCTTGAAGTCCGCTGTCAGGTTGGTAATATGTTAAACCAGGATCCTTCTCAATTAAGCGGCATAACGGCAACACTAACTTATCTTTCAACTACTGGCGCTCGCACGGTTAATATGAGAGAGAAGTCATTCTCTGCCTCACCTCCTGGGGGTTCACCTCCTCCTGGAGCCGCTCCAGTATCCGGAGAAAAGCAATTTATCGTCACTCCATTCCAGTGGGGAGGAGTCACGCCAGAAGTGATTACTGACGCTCAACCCGGGACTGCGACAATTAGAATTTTTCGAGCTGGAACAGCGATAGGTACGGCAACCGCTACTGTTCTCGATGTGGCAAATTTCCGGAGGATTAATATTGTTTGCACCAATCCGACCCAGACATTTTCTCCTTCCGGTGCAACGATTTTTCCAGTCGGCTCCTCCCCCGTCTTAACTTGGGTGCCGACGGTCGATGGAGCCAGCTACACTTCTCTTATTCCTTCTGGTTATAGTTTGGCCTATGCATTAATGGTTTTCCGCCAAAGTGAAGGTGGCGGCGGCGGTGGGGGAACGCCAATTTTCCAGAGTTGGACTCTACAGCAGTTTATTACTAATACTAATTTCCCCTGGAGTTCAACCGGTCAGAGTTTGACTGCCGGCACGTATAATCTGGAGATCACCCCTATTCTCCTTTCATTAGGATCACGTTTCCCAATGGCAGAAGGGCGCAGAACCCACACAACTTTTAGGGTGGGAACAAGTACTGAAGTGACGGCTGGTACAGGGCCAATTACCATCGAAGGGACTGTCACCCCGCCTGGCGGCGCTAGTACCTCAAATATAAGAGTAGGCGTGTTTGCTGTTGAGAGTTCTAGCCCAACAATGACATCAATTGTTCCGCCGGTCGCTCTAAGCAGCAGCAACACATTCAGGATCACCCTGCAATCATCTAATTTTACCGCTCAAGGCGGTTATCAGGTAAGGGCCTGGTCTGATGACGGTGATAATATTTTGGAGGCGCCAGCCTATGGTGGCGGCAGTGGTGGAGGAACAGAGTTTTTTGCTCCTTGCCCGAAAAATATTTTTAATGGTTTTTCTGGATTGGAAACGTTTGACCCGGCTATAGGACGAAGCGTTCCTCTCCGAGATCGGCCAACAGGATTTAATATAACTATGTGGGCTCCTCCTCCTTCTCCCTAATTGATTGGCAGCTGGTTAATGCCCTCTCCGGCACGCCGGAGGGGGCAAAAAAAGCCCTCGATTTCTCGAGGGCTTTTTGCTTAATGTGTAAGCGATGGCTCCGCCGAACGCAGGAATCTAGCCTCACCCCTGCCGGCAGGCAGGCGCTGTCCACTAAGCGTCCCCCTCTCTCCATTTTTGATGGAGTGGGGGGGATTTTTATGTTATAATGTTGCAATGCCAAAAATAAGTGAATTTTTTGGAATATCAATATATATTTATTATCGAGAGCATTTTCCGCCACACTTTCACGCGATTTATGGTGGGGAAGAAGCTTTAATTTCCATCGAAAACTTTTCCCTGATTTCCGGTAAGCTTCCTCCTCGAACAATGGGCTTAGTTGTTGAATGGGCAAACGCACATCAAAAAGAATTAATAAAAGCCTGGGGACAGGCAATAGCACAGCAACCGCTTGATAAAATCGAACCATTAAAATAAAAATAATTTTATGCATCAAATTATTTTTTCCCAACCGCTTAAAGAATACAAAGTTAATGTCCGTTTTTCTGACGGTCTTGAAGGCATTGTTGACCTCTCCGACTTAGTAGGTAAAGGGGTCTTTAAGTCCTGGAAAGATCCCAAACAATTTGCCCTGGTTGTTATTGATCCACAAACACATACCCTTTCCTGGCCTAGCGGCATTGATCTTTGTCCGGATTCTTTGTATGAGGAGGTAAAAACAAATGTCAACAAAACATAAAGAGCTGGCTCACTGGGTTAAAGAATGCGCGGAACTATGCAAACCGGATAAAGTTGTCTGGTGCGACGGCTCCGATGAGGAAAAAAATCGTCTGGAAAAGGACACTTTTAGGACCGGGGAACTGATTAAACTTGATCAGAAAAAACTCCCCGGTTGTGTCTACAACCGCACGGCCATAAACGATGTCGCCCGCACAGAACATTTGACTTACGTCTGCACGAGAGATAAAAATAATGCCGGCCCGAATAATAATTGGCTGTCGCCTAAAGACGGTTACCAAAAAGCCGCTGATATTTTCCGTAATTCAATGCACGACCGCATTATGTACATTATCCCCTTTTCCATGGGGCCGGTCGGCTCCCCTTTCAGCAAAATTGGCGTTCAAATAACCGACAGCGCTTACGTCGTCTTAAACATGCGGATTATGACACGGATGGGAAAAGCCGTTCTTGACCTGCTGGAAAAAACCAACGGCGATTTTACTCGCTGTCTTCACGGCAAAGCTGATCTCGACGTCAATCGCCGCTTAATCCTCCATTTCCCCGAAGACAATACGATCTGGAGCGTTGGCTCCGGTTATGGCGGCAATGCTTTGCTGGGCAAAAAATGTTTGTCCTTGAGGTTAGGAAGCTATCTTGGCCAGCGCGAAGGCTGGTTGGCCGAACACATGTTGATCATGGGGATTGAAGATCCGCAAGGCTACATCGGCTACATCGCGGCCGCCTTCCCTTCCGCTTGCGGGAAAACTAATCTGGCAATGCTCCTGCCGCCGGAAGGCTTGAAGCGTAAAGGCTACCGTATCTGGACTGTCGGCGACGATATCGCCTGGATGCGGATCGATACCGATGGACGATTGTGGGCGGTCAACCCGGAAAATGGTTTGTTTGGCGTCGCTCCGGGAACGAACAGCAGGACGAATCCGAATATTATGGCCGCGATAAAAAAGAACACCATATATACCAATGTCCTTCTGAAGAAAGATAAAACTGTCTGGTGGGAAGGCGGCGATCCGCCTGTGCCGGCCAACGGGATAGACTGGCAGGGCCGGGCCTGGACGTCTGGGCAGATCGATGAAAATGGCGAACCGATTTTGGGGGCGCACCCCAATTCTCGTTTCACCGTCCCCATCCAAAATGTTCCGTCTATTACTAACAGGCTGGAACATCACCACGGCGTTCCAATCGCGGCGATAATTTTTGGCGGCCGGCGCGCCCGATTAGCCCCGTTGGTCTATGAAGCCTTTAACTGGCAGCACGGAGTTTTTGTCGGAGCGACGATGGCATCTGAACGAACTGCCGCCCAAGTTGGAAAAATCGGAGAGGTGCGCCGCGACCCGATGGCGATGCTCCCTTTCTGCGGCTACAACATGGGAAAATATTTTGCCCACTGGCTGGTCATGGGTAAGAAAATGTCCGCTGCCCCTAGAATTTTTAACGTCAATTGGTTTAGGAAGGATGAAAAAGGTCAATTTTTGTGGCCCGGTTTCGGCGACAACTTACGAGTATTAGAATGGATTATCAGCCGCTGTAAAAATGAAGTTGACGCTCTGAAAACGTCGATCGGCAATGTCCCGCATGAAAATGATATTGACTTAACCGGTTTGCGCCTGACGCGCGAGCACATGCACAAACTTTTTGCTATTCATAAAAAAGATTGGCAGCAGGAGCTGGAAGGCATTGACGCTTTCTTTAAGACTTTTGGCAACACCATGCCAAAAGAGATGTGGCACGAATATCGGACTCTGCAGAAAAGACTTACCGCTTAAAAAATGTTCGACGTGATTGTTATCGGCGGAGGCCCGGCAGGAATGATGGCGGCGGGAACAGCTGCGCAAAACGGGGCCAAAGTTGCCATCATAGAAAAGAACCCGATGCTTGGTAAAAAGCTCCTGATTACCGGCAAGGGGCGCTGCAACATAACTCAAGCCGAAAACGATCCTTTTACTCTCTGCAAAGCATTTGGCAAAAATGGAAAATTCTTATTAACAAGTTTTCAAGCCTTTAGCGTAGAGGAGACAATTGATTTTTTTAACGGCCGCGATCTTAAGACCAAAGTTGAACGAGGCCAAAGGGTTTTTCCTATCAGCGACGATGCCGGAGAAGTCGTCAACATCCTCAAAGATTTTCTGGAAGAGAACCAGGTTGAGATCGTCGCCAAATGCCACGTTAAAAAATTAGTTTATAAAGGTAAAAAAATTGTAAAAGTTGTCACCGATAAAGGCGATTGGACGGCTGATAATTTTATCGTCACAACCGGCGGTCTCGCCTATCCCGGCACAGGCTCAACGGGCGACGGCTACGTTTGGGCAAAAGATTTGGGCCACTCCCTAGTCCCTAGGTCCTCTGCCCTCGCTCCTATTATCTTGAAAGAACCATTTGTCCATGAATTAGAAGGCTTAAGCCTAAAGAACGTTACTATTTCAATTTTTCAAAACAAAAAGAAAAAAATCGAACGCTTTGGCGAAGCGCTTTTTACCGGAAACGGCATGAGCGGCCCCATCGTTCTCGATATGAGCCAGGAGATTGGAGTCTTATTAAAACAGGGGCCAGTCGAATTGCGTCTGGATTTGAAACCAGCGCTTAATTTCCTTCAACTCGACGCTCGCCTGCAGAGAGATTTTCAAGCGCAAAGCAATAAACAATTTAAAAATTCACTTGCTGACCTTCTGCCGCAATCTTTTATTCCGGTGATAATTAAATTATCCAAGATCGATCCGGAAAAGGTAGTTAATGTTGTTACCAGGGAAGAGAGAGCCACTCTACTCCATCTACTAAAAGAATTAAAATTTCAGGTCAGAGCAGTAACGGGTTTTGATCAGGCGATTGTTACCGCTGGCGGCATTAGTTTGAAAGAGATTGATCCGCGCACCATGCGTTCACGCTTGATCGATAATTTATTTTTTGCTGGGGAAATTATTGACCTGAACGGGCCGACCGGCGGATATAATTTGCAGTTATGTTGGAGTACGGGAAGGCTGGCGGGTTACAATTGTACGTAAGGACGAACAGCAGCCGACAATCAGTATATTTTGCTGGAACATAGGAAGTATCTATGATGCGATCTGTGAATAATATGGATCTGACCCCCCAGAGGTGATAACAAATGCCATTTATGTTTGAAAATTTGGAGGCAGATTAGAAATTAGACATTAAAAATTGGACATTTAAAATTAGTCTTTCAAGAAAAAGTTTAGTAGCGGGGGCAGGATTTGAACCTGCGACCTTCAGGTTATGAGCCTGACGAGCTAACCGGGCTGCTCCACCCCGCGACGAAACTTCAACGTGGCCTTCAACTCTGTACCACCTTGAGGGGACTTAAAATATTTTTCTCGTCTCATAGCTTCACAACGAGAAAAATATTCTTCGACATAAAGCAAGATTAACGGGCGTCTACTTCGAGTCGAAATAACTGCCCCCTTATTATGCTTAGATAACCGACTATTTACATCTGCAGTTTGACCGACATAATAATTATGATCCTTTAAACTTTGCAGAACATAAACATAATATTTCTTTTCAATATTCATGAGGGCTGCGCCTCTCGCTCGAATTTCATTCTCGCTCGATCTGACAAGCTAACCGGGTCGAAGACCCGTAGGGTCGAAGACCCGTAGGGTCGAAGACCCGTAGGGTCGAAGACCCGTAGGGTCGAGAGCCGCAGGCCTGCTCCACCCCGCGCCACTTATGTTATAATCATAGCATGATTGAGATGGCACTTCAACAGGACCTGCGCCAAACCCTCGAGCTCCAGCTTGCTCCCCGTCTTCTCCAAATGCTCAAAATCTTGAGCCTCCCCTATGCTGATTTAGTCGAGCGCATTACCAAGGAATCGGAAGAAAACCCCGCCCTGGAAGTCGAACGCCGCGATGAATACGCTGCATTTCTGCGCTATCTTACGTCTGACAGGAAAATTAAAAAGGAAGCTGATTTTGGCGAATTGCCCGGCCTGGCCAGCATCGGCAAAGTGGAAAAATCCCTCATCGACCACCTTTTGGAACAATTAAGCTTGACCGACCTGGAAGATGATGACCGTGAAATGGCCAAACGCATCATCGACAATATTGATGATTTTGGTTTTGTCATTAAATATACCCGCCTGCGGGACACCCTCATGAAAGAGTTCGACGTCTCCCGTCCCACTGTAGACAAAATATTGAAGGTGATCCAAACATTTGAGCCCGAAGGGGTCGGCGCGCGCGACCTCAAAGAATGCCTGCTTATCCAGATCGAAGAATATTCTTTTGAAAATCCAGATTTACAGAATCTTTTGCGGCGCACGGTCGAACAGCAGCTGGATGATCTGGGCCGCCAGGATTACAAGCGAGTCGCCGCTAACCTGGGCATCCCCGAAAGCGGCGCGGCGGAAATCGCTAATTTTATAAAAAACAACCTGAACGCCAATCCCGGCGCCTCTTTTGGCGGAGAGACAAAACATGTCCTCCCCTCATTTGCCGTGGAAAAAACCGATACCGGTTTCAAGTTAGTTAACCTGGAAACCCGCTATGGCCCCGTCGTCAACTTAGCGCCGCGTTATCTAAAAATGCTGGACGACCCTAAGACTGACGCCGAGACAAAAAAGTACCTCAAAGAGAAGATCAAGAAGGCCAAGGAGCTTATTGATGATTTTTCAAAAAGGAGTGAAACTTTAGAAAAGATCGTCCGAAAAATAATTGACACCCAGCAGGCTTTTTTGCAAAAAGGCGGCCACTGGCTGGAGCCGCTGACCCAGAAAAGCCTGGCCGGAGAATTTGGTTTGCATCCGTCGACAATTTCGCGAACGGTGGCCAGTAAATATATTCAAACGCCGCAAGGTCTATTTCCTTTAAAGGTCTTTTGCCCGCGCGGGAGAAAAGGTTTTACGGCCAGCCGGTTGAAAGCGCTGCTGGCGGCCTTGATAAAAGCGGAAAATCTCCGCCAGCCGCTGACCGATAGCCAATTAACAGAACGGCTGAAACGGCAAGGGGCGAAGATCGATCGCCGCACCGTCGCTTATTATCGCAAAGAGCTGGGCATCCAGACAGCTTTTGAGAGAAAAGGAAACGATGAAGCGCGCAAAAAATAAAAAGGCCAATATTTTAGTCGTTGACGACGAAAAAGATTTGCGTGATTCTATGGCCATGCTTCTGCGCGATGACTACAACGTCCGGCTTGCGGAATCCGGCGAGGAAGCGCTGGCCATCATCCAATCCCAACCGCTAGATCTTGTCCTGCTCGATATCCGCCTGCCAAAAATTGACGGCATCGAAGTCCTCAAGCTTATTAAAAGCTATGATGAATCTATCGAAGTCATCATGGTCACCGCCGTTATCATGGTTAAAAACGCGGTTGAAGCCATTCGCCACGGCGCTTACGATTATCTAACTAAACCTTTTGATATCGAAGCTTTACAGGAACAGGTCGCCAAGGTCATGGAAAAACGGCAATTATTGCGGCAAAATCAGGGCTTGCGCCAGCTCATTGGACAAGATTTCCAATTTGAAAAAATCATCGGTAAAAGCCGCGCCATCCGTGATGTTTTTAAAACTATTGATGCGGTTGCCCAAAGCCACGCCACCGTTATGATCAACGGAGAATCAGGCACAGGAAAAGAATTAGTCGCCCATGCCATCCATAACCGCAGCTCTCGCCATGACAAGCTTTTTGTCGCGGTCAATTGCGCGGCCATACCGGAAAATCTTCTTGAATCAGAACTTTTCGGCCATGAACGCGGCTCTTTTACCGGCGCCTCTGACCGTCAGATCGGTAAATTTGAAATTGCCAACGGCGGCACATTATTTCTGGACGAAATCAGCAGCTTACCTTTAGCCATGCAGGCTAAATTGCTGCGGGCCATCCAGCAGCGGGAAATCGAACGCATTGGATCCGGCTGCACCACCCCGATTGACGTCCGAATCATTTCGGCGACAAACTCTGACCTCCCCGCCGCCATAAAAAAACACAAGTTTCGGGAAGATCTTTTTTATCGTCTGAATGTCATCCCGATCGATATTCCTCCGTTAAGGAAGCGCCGCGAAGATATCCCTCTCCTGGCCCATCATTTTCTGCATAAATACGGACGGGAATTTAATAAACAAATTAAAAATATCAGCAAAACAGCCATGAGCCTGCTGATCGCTTATGATTGGCCGGGGAACATCAGGGAACTGGAGAACTTAATGGAGCGCCTGGTGGTTTTAACCGGAGACCATCAGATTACCACGCAACACCTGCCGATGGAAATGAAAGGCGAATTTTGCAAAGCCAACAATTGTTGGCAGCCAGCCCAAGAAAGCGACAGTAATTTTTTGAAAGCGGTGCAAAAATTTGAAGCGGAATTCATCCGTCAGGCTTTGGAAAAAAGCGGCGGTAAAAAGACCCGGGCAGCCAAGATGCTGGGGATTCACAGGAATACGCTGACGAATTTGGAGAAAAGGTTAAACCTACCCAATTAAAATTTTGCCCTATTCTTTGTGCATATTTTATCATCTTGCACAATATTATGTGCTAAATTATCACGACTAGCCTGGTAATATAATTGCTATTTTATATGACAGGGGTGATATAATAATGAAAGCACAAGTCAGACCTCAAGAAAACTGGGTTCCAACTAAGGATTTTTTACCGTTAATCCTGGGTAAAGATTTTGGCGGAGAATTGAAGGCCGAAGAGCTGAAGAAATTAGATCTTTTTGAGAAAGGATTGGCCAACGAATTGAAAAGGGAAGACACAATTGAACAGGCTGTCACCAAAATTGTCCGCATGGCGCTCGCCGCCGAATTTGGCGCCACTTTGATCGCCGCCTCCAGCGCCCGGCCGATGATTTCGACCATCACCCACGGCATAATGCACGACCCCCAATTACGCAAGCAGGCCTTGATCATCGTTGACAGGTTTGCCCATGCCTAGCGTCTTAATAATTGACGATGAACACAGCATCCGCGAATCTTTCGTCCTGATCCTTGAAGACAAATACCAGCTTTTTTTATCCGCCTCCGGCGAAGCCGCCCTCAAAATCGCCGCTGACCAAAAGATTGATTTAGCTTTCCTCGATATCCGTATGCCGGGACTGGATGGTCTGGAAACACTCAAGCGCCTCAAACAAATCGATCCGGAATTAGAGGTCATCATGGTCACCGCCGTCAATGACGTGCAGAAAGCCAGTGAGGCCGTCCGTTTCGGCGCCCGTGATTATATCGTTAAACCTTTTGACGTCGAACACATCACTAAATTAGCGGAACAGCTCCTGCGGCGCAAGACCCTCTTGCAGGAAGGGGCGGAAATCCAGAAATCAGCCGGCCTGTCAGCCGCAGAATTAGTCGGCCAAACGGAAAAGATCATTACGGCCATTGATCTCATTGAAAGACTTAAGCCTTACCAGAGGGTTTTAATTACCGGTGAAGCGGGTACGGAAAAATTGACGACGGCTCGCTTGATCCATGCGCAAAGCCCGCGCGCTGATCAACCATTCAAGATTTTTCCTTTATCTCCTCAACTTTCACTGCCTCACACGAAAGAAATATTTTTTGGCTCCGGCCGTGGAGAAAGCGTCCTCAATTTAGCCGCGCAAGCAGGAATATTCGAACAGGTCAAAGCCGGCACAATTTTTCTCGACAACCTGGAAGCGCTCCCCTCAGAATTATTCGGCGCCATATCTTCCCTTCATTTTGCCCGCCAGGGGAGTACTGTTGAGCAGCCAATCCAAACCCGGCTTCTGGCCGGGACAAAGGACGAGCAATCATTAAGCAAAGAGGTCTATGAATTTTTTTCGGAGGCGATAATTTATTTGCCTCCCTTGCGCGAGCGGCCCAGCGATATCCCAATTTTGATAGACCATTTTATAAATAAATATAACCGACTTTACGGAAAAGAATTAAGGCTTAACCCGCGGATTAACGAAGCCTTAGGCAATTATGATTGGCCCGGAAATGTTAGGCAATTAGAAAATCTCATTGCGCGCCTTGTCCTTTGCGCCAGTCAAGTTGAACCGCGGCACCTGCCGTTTGACCTGTTATTGGAAATATCGGAAGCCGCTGGGCGCGATTTTATTGAAATTTTTGAGAATGATTATATTCAAAATGTCTTCACCTTGACAGGGCAGGATCGCGGTAAAACCGCCAAATGGTTGGAGATTAAACCCCAAGTACTTGACTCAATATTGCCAAAATAAAATGCCCAGAGCCGGAATCGAACCGGCATGGCTTATGCAGCCGAGGGATTTTAAGTCCCTTGCGTCTACCAATTCCGCCACCTGGGCTTCTATTATTTAAAACGGATTTTTTTCTTGATCCCCTGTTTCGTATCCAGGTTGCGCTTCCAATCTTGAAGCTTCTCATCGCTCTGCTTCAGGAACTGGGTTATTTTATCTTCAAAAGTTCCCGGTAATGGGCGATCTTTACTCTCTCTTGGTTTGCGCTTAAATGACGGTTGTCCCTGCCAGGTTGGCTTGCCCACCTGTTTAATCGACAGATCATATTTCCCTTCTTTCGCCTGGCCGAGAACTTTAACTTTTACGATATCACCGACTTTAAGATGCTTGCTGATATCTTTAACGTAGCTATCAGCCACTTGTGAAATATGGACCAATCCGGTCTTACCTTCAGGCAGTTCAACAAAAGCCCCAAAGTTGGCAACCCCTGTTATTTTTCCTTCAATTTCAGCGCCAATTTCTATTGGCAAACAAATTCACCCCCATTCCTTCATTTTTCGCCGAAGGCGAATCCGCCTCTGGCGGAGACATTTGTCATTTGTCTTTTATTATTTTATAGGCCGTCTCGCCCTTTTTAATCATCCCCAACCGGGTCCTGGCTAATTGTTCGACATAATTTTCGCCGTTAAGATCTTTCAGTCTGGTTTGCAAGCCTCCCGCCAGTTTTTCTTCCTGGTTCAGGTTTCGGCTGGCCGCCTGTTTTTCGTGTTTTAATTCAATATTATTAATTATATCCTGACGGATAAGAAAAATAAAGTAGAGAAAGAAAAAGATAAATACCGCCCAACCAAAACGCTTCATCGGGGGAACTCAAATGTCAAATGTCCAATGTCAAATGTCAAATGAAGGAACTTTTTATTATAGTAAATCCGCTGCAAGCGGATACAATCATTTGTCATTGGAAATTTGTCATTTGTCATTGACCAAGGTACCAGCTTAACAGAGTTTGGCCCCAAAAAAAAGCTACCACCCCGCCCGCCGCCAGCGCCGGGCCAAAAGGGACATAGTCGCCCAGCTTTAAGCGCCGCACAGCCAAAAAGCCTAAAATAACTACGGCCGAGAATAAATAAGCCAGAAATAGCGCCAGTAGTCCCAATTGCCAGCCTAAACCAGCGCCCAGCGACCCCGCGATATACCAATCGCCTTCGCCCACCGCCTCTTTTTTAAAAATCCTCTTACCGAGCCAACCGACGGAAAATAGAATTGAAAATCCGAGCAACAATCCCAGTAAAGAAGAGAAGAGAAAATTATCCCCCGGCGCATTATGGATAGTTTTTATTAAATTATATATCAAACCAAGAAAAATCCCGCCGTAACTTAAGGCATCGGGGACAACCATTTTTTCTAGATCGATAAAAAAGATAGCCGCGAGCAGAGGCAAAAACAACCAGCCGAAAAACCAATCCAGCGGCTGGGCATAAAATTTTGCCGCCGTCAAGACAAAGAGCACCCCGGTAATTAATTCAACCAGAGGATAACGCCAGGTAATTTTTGTCCGACAATAACGACAACGTCCACGTAAAAATAAAAAACTAAGGACGGGAATTAAATCAAGCGGCCTTAAAGTCTGCCCGCACTCCGGACAATGTGAAGCCGGAAAAACAATTGATTCCCCACGGGGTAAACGATAAATACAGACATTTAGAAAACTGCCGACCACCAGACCAAACACAAACGAAAAAATTAATATCATTGCATTAGTATATTGACATCAAGACGAGGAGATTATATATTAGACCAGAGACGAAGTCAAAAAAGGAGTGCTCGATGGATTTAAAAAATTTATTATTACAGCTGAATCAAACTAAAGCTTCCGACCTGCTGCTGGTCGCCAATAACCCTCCTTATTTGCGCATCAACAATGCCCTGCAAAAACAAGGCAGCGACCTGTTAACCGGCGAAATTATCCGGGCGATGCTGGAGTCGCTGGTCAGTAAAGAACAGTTTAAAGAATTTGACGCGACCAAGGAATTTGACCTGGCGGCAGCGGACAAAAACAGCCGCTACAGAATTAATTTGCACTACCAGCTAGGGAGTCTGGCGGCCACTATTCGCCGGATACCGCATGAAATTCCAACAATGGAACAGCTGGGGCTGCCCAAAATTGTAAAATATTTCACTACTTTAGAACGCGGGCTGGTTTTAGTGACCGGGCCGACCGGCTGCGGAAAATCCACGACCCAGGCCGCCATGATCAGCGAGATAAATAACGTTCGGGCTTGCCACATTATCACGGTTGAAGATCCGATCGAATATGTGCATGCGCCCAAGCTCTCCGTCATCGAACAGCGTGAAGTCGGCATTGACACGAATTCTTTCGGCGAAGCGCTGAAACGCGTTTTGCGTCAAATCCCCGACGTTATTCTCGTCGGAGAAATGCGCGATTTGGAATCAATCCAAAGCGCGATTACCGCCGCCGAAACCGGCCATTTGGTAATCTCTACCCTGCACACCCAAGACGCGGTCCAGTCAATTGACCGGATGATCGACGTCTTTCCTCCTCACCAGCAGCCGCAGATCCGCTCCCAATTGTCATTGACACTCCAGGGAATCATGTCGCAACAGTTAATCCCCCGTAAAGACGGGCATGGCCTGGTAATGGCCCAGGAAATTCTGGTGGCTAATTCTGCCATTCGCAACATTATCCGTAAAGGAGCGACCCAGGATATTTATTCTATGATCGAATTGGGAAGCCAGAATGGAATGTTTTCCATGGACACCTGTCTAGCCAAATTATTCCAACAAAATTTAATTTCTAAAGAAGAGGCTATAAATTATGCTATCAATCGCGAAAGATTGGATAAAATATTAAGTGGCGCTACCGACGTTTCTGGTAAAAAGCACTCCTAAACTTAAGTTTATCAGGCAAATCCGCAAACTGATTGACGGAGAGCTGCATACAGTCTGTGAATCAGCCAGCTGTCCCAACATTGGTGAATGTTTTTCCCATCAGACTTTGACGTTCATGATCTTGGGGAATGTTTGCACCCGCCAGTGTACTTTTTGCGGCGTGAACAAAGGAACAGCTCAACCGGTTGATCCTGATGAACCAGAGCGATTGGTCGCCGCTGTCAAAAAACTGGGGCTCAACTATGTGGTGATAACATCGGTGACCCGTGATGATCTACCTGATGGTGGCTCCGCCCATTTTGCAACTACGCTCAATGCTCTACGTTCTACTTTCCACGATCTAAAAATTGAAATACTCATCCCCGACTTCCGGGACGACCAAAATGCCCTCAAACTTGTGCTGGAGGCCGGCCCCTATGTTTTAAATCACAACGTAGAAACAATCCCTCGCCTTTATTATCAGGTCCGCCCTCAGGCAGATTATCACCGCTCACTGAATTTACTGGCTAATTCAAAAAAAATCGCCACCACGGTTTATACTAAAAGCGGTTTCATGGTAGGATTAGGGGAGAATCAAAAAGAGGTTTTCGAAGTCATAAAAGACCTGAAAAACTCTGGTTGTGATGTCGTTACAATTGGACAATATTTACCACCCAGCCGCAATCATTTAAGGGCAGAAAGATATGTGACCCCTGAAGAGTTCAATCTTTATCAGGAATTTGGTGAAAATTTGGGATTAAAAGTTCATTCCGGTCCATTTGTCCGCAGTTCTTATCGGGCCGAGGAGATAGCAAAATGAACGCCCGGCTTCAGCTTTCAAATCCATCAAAGACGGACTTACTGACCGAATCCAGGCAGTTTTTAATTCGTCCACCGACAGGCGCTTAGTCCTCGCCGAGACGGAAGCCATGATAAACTTTATCTCCTGGAAGAGAGGTGATGTGCCGATATACACCCAACAGATAGGGGTTCTGATAGCGGGCGAATGTTCTGCGTTTTGGCTTATAATCAAAACTCATCTGCAACACATTCCCAGCTAAATCTAAAACACCGTCTTGACTAACGTCTTTTATGTTGGCATAGACACTTCTTGGGCCTCTATCGTCAAATGTTACATTCTTATCAAATTTTCCGCCAACCAGAGATACCTTGCCATTATATGACGCCGCTCTTTTATATTCAACTTCCGTTACTAATCTTTTCCCAAGCAGTTTTGCAATGTCAGCAGCCTCTTTCTCGTCTACCATCACCATTGGACAATCCTTCGCTTCAGCTGCAACAGCCGCGAACCTCATGGATGCGGCTAATGTATCATCTGGTCTGGATATTATTTTAGACAATTCTTCTTTTTTTAACTTTAAGAGTTCCATAAAATGTCTATTTGTAAATGGTGTTTCAGCCAGACCACAGCCTTTAAATTCAAATTTTTGGCCATTATAGAGAAAAGCTCCGGCTTGAAGTCTTATAATTCTTACCCCTATCAGAGCTGCAAGAGAAACTGGAGGGGCAGCTTCGGTTGGAACCGATATTAGAGGTTGCCTTTGTGCAACTAAGATAGCCCTTGCCTGTTCGTTTAAGCATGCATCCCTAAGACGCATCATAGCAAAGCTGCTATTACCAGTTGGAAGCAAGCAGCCTCCCTTTCCCCTCCGTGCAAGTGCACCTGCTCTGTCAACTGTTCCTTCCCTCAGCCTGAATCCTGCAAAAGCTTCCATTCCCATTTTATTTTCCTCCCTGTTTTTTGCTTTACCCCCACACCAACTTTTTGATGTTGGGGGTTTACTTAGAAAGCATATTAACCTACAATATATATATTATCGTTTATTATCGTTAGCTTATTTAAGAAATTTCACTTAAAATGAAAAAAGCAGGAAAAGGGATATAGAAGATAATAATGAGAGAAGAAACAGTAAATTGGATAAAACAGGCAGATCACGACATAAAAATCGCTAAATGCGTATTTGATGATGGCGGTTATGATACTTGCGCTTTTTTATGCCAGCAGGCAGTTGAAAAATACTTAAAAGCACTTTTTATTCACATAAACAAAAAAGCGCCACCCAGAACACACTACCTTGATGAATTGGGTAAAGGGCTTCACTGCTCCGAAAACATTTTGCTTTTTTTAAAAGACCTCTCTGCGGATTATATGATTTCAAGATATCCAGATGTAGCAAATGGGGCGCCTTTTGAAGAATACACTTCAGTTGATGCTGAGGAAAAGATCAAAAAGGCTGAATTTATTATTCAATGGATCAAGGAGCTAATAATTTGTCCGCAGTTCTTATAGAGCAGAGGAGCTAAATGGAATTTCAGCAAGCTGAAAGATTATTAAAATTACCGATTTATGTTTTTGCCCAACTCGATAAGATCAAGGCAGAACAGCAGGCTAAAGGAGCCGACCTCATTGACTTAGGCATGGGTAATCCCGATATCCCGCCGCCGCAGGAAATTATCAATGAGCTCGTGCGCTCTTTAAGCAATTCGGAAAATCACCGCTATCCCTCTTTTGAAGGAGCGCCGGAATTTAAAAGGGCCGTTTCTAACTGGTGCAAACGACAATACAATATTAATGTCAACCCTGATAACGAAGTCGTAACTCTGGTTGGTTCCAAAGAAGGGGTCGTCCATTTTGCTTTTGCCTATATTAATCCCGGCGACATTACCCTCGTCCCCATGCCCGCTTATCCCGCTCATTTTCGCGGAACGATCCTGGCGGGCGGAGAGCCGTATGTTTTGCCAACAACCGAAAAACGCGGATTTTTACCGGATTTTAAAGCGTTAGATCCGGAGATCGCTAAAAAAGCGAAAATGATGATCTTAAGCTATCCCAGTAATCCCACCGGGGCCGTGGCCAACAAGCAGCTTTTTGAAGAAGCTGTCGCCTTCTGTAAAAAATACGAAATTATCCTGGTTCATGATTTTGCTTACGCGGAAATCTATTTTGACGGACAGAAACCGCTCTCGATGCTCTCAATTCCCGGAGCTAAAGACATCTGCATTGAGTATCACACCACATCAAAAACCTTTGGCATGCCCGGCTGGCGCTGCGGCTTTGCCGTCGGCAATAGCGAATTGATCGAAGGGCTGCGAAAAATAAAAACCAATCTGGACTACGGTCTCTTCACCGCCGTCCAAAAAGCCGCCATTGCCGCTATGACGCTGGATGAATCGGCCTATATTGATCGCGTGAGAGAAACCTATCAGACCCGACGTGATATTTTTGTCGACGGGCTAAATTCACTGGGCTGGAAGGTGAGCAAACCAAAAGGGAGCCTTTACATCTGGCTGCCTGTCCCCAAAGGTTTTGACGCCACTGAATTTACGATGCGCCTGATTGAAAAAACCGGCGTGGTTGTCTCTCCCGGCACCGCTTTTGGCGAAATGGGAGAAGGCTACGTCCGAGCCGCCCTGGTCGCCTCTGAAGAAAGATTGCGGGAAGCCATTGAGCGGCTGAAAAAGGCAGGGATTAGATATAGCTGATCGACCTATTATCGGTATCTCGATGGGCGATCCGGCCGGGATCGGTCCGGAGATCTGTGTTAAAGCTCTCGCCTCCAGTGAACTGCAAAACATTGCTGATTGCGTTATTATCGGTGACAAACGAGCCCTCCGCCAGGCATTAAAAGTCGCCAAACTCCCCGACCTCGAGATTAACTTGATTAAAAAAATCTCGGACGTTAAATTTTCTCGCGGCGTGATCGATCTGGTGGATCTTGCCAACGTCCCAACTAACTTAAAAATCGGACAAGTCTCCAAAGTTGCCGGTCAGGCGGCTGTAGCTTACGTTAAAAAAACCTGCCAACTAGCAATGGACGGACAAATCGATGCTATGGCCACTGCCCCAATTAATAAAGCGGCGCTGGCCAAAGCAGGATTTGCCTACGAAGGCCACACGGAGATATTAGCCCGCCAAACCAAAGCTAAACGGCACGCGATGATGTTTGTCTCTCCCGCTATTTGGGTGATGCTGGCAACTATCCACGTACCGCTAGCTGAAGTTAGTAAAAATCTCGACAGAAAAAAAATCTTGGATGCGATTAAACTCGCCCATGAGACTTTGCGCAAATTATTGGGCAAAAAACCGCGGATCGGCGTGGCGGGGTTAAATCCTCACGCTGGGGAAAATGGTTTGTGCGGCACTGAAGAAGTTAAAATTATCGGACCGGCGGTGGCTGAAGCCAAGAAATTGGGACTCAATGTTAAAGGTCCACTTCCACCCGATACAATTTTCCACATGGCTCATATCGGCCTGTTTGATATTGTGCTGGCTATGTATCACGACCAGGGGTTGATTCCTCTTAAATTACTTTCATTTAATAAATCGGTTAATGTGACAGTTGGCCTGCCAATCCTCCGCACTTCCGTCGATCACGGAACAGGCTTTGATATTGCAGGGCTTGGAATAGCTGATCCGTCGAGTATGATTGAAGCAATTAAAGTGGCCGCTAGGTTTGCCACGTTGTCAACATAAAGTTTTTCTGTTAAAATGAGACAGGAAACAAGTTAAAATTAGGGAGATAAAATGAAAAGCCAACAACAAGAGAAACTAAAAAAATTATTGGGAGCTAAAGTTTTAGTTGATTACAAGGATTATTCCTGGCTGATTAATAATTATGAAAACCTGCTTGAAGACATGAATATTTTGCAATCAAAAGAGCTAAAAAAAGCTGAACTGGACATCGCGAAAGGTAGGCTTCACCACCTGGAGGAAATTAAGCGTGCCCTCAAAGTATGACGTTCTCTTTACAAACCAAGCAAAAAAAGAACTATCCAAAATTCAGAGAGGCAGTCCCAAAGACGCCAAATCAATATTTAACTCGATAATAGAACTGTCAAATAATCCGTCAATTGGTAAATTCCTACATGGCGATTTAAAAGGGAGAAGGAAACTTAGGGTTGGAGATTATCGGGTTATTTATAAAACCGAACACAAAGAGCTGATTGTTTACATCGTAAGGATTGCCCATCGTAAAGAAGTCTACCGATAATCCGGTGCGCTAAACCCATATTTTAATGCACACTCCATCTTTAGCCCGAATTACCCGCGAATTGTTAATGGCCTACAACCGTTTTCCGCGCAAGCAATTGGGCCAACACTTCCTCGTTGACCCAATGGTCTTGCAGAGAATTATCGCCGCCGCCCGGAAACTGTCAGTGTAGAAGAGTTTGCCTGGCTAGCGAATGCGCTAGCAAAACCATCATAAGTCCTCGGAAACGCGGAACCCAACATTGCTGCCGCGGTAGACGGGAGGATAGCTGACCCGGCGAGCGCCCCGCAAGTAGTCGGAATTGCTGTCGGACCAGCGGCCAGTTTTTTATCCTTGGCCGGATCAGTCTCGCCCCACGGATATTTTCTTCCCTCTGTTCCCCTAGCCGCGTATTCCCATTGTTCAATTCCCTCCCGCGCTCATTTGGCGCTATCTCCAACTATCTCCAAATATATCGTCACTTTCGGGAGAAAATTGCAAAGTTTTTATCAAAAATAAAATCATAGACATCCGGCGCTTTTTTGATCGCGGCGATGAAGGTTAAATGGTGCGAAAAATAATTTCCTGATTCTTCTGTTTAAATTCAATATTAAAAACGCTAAAAACATCTAATCTTCCTAGAATAAAAGGAATTTCTTCAATTAATGCTATCCCAATTCTGGCAGAGAAGATTGTTTTTGCAATTTGAAACTCAATCGTCTTCACTACATAGGGAATGGCCGTCTCGCCTATGCCCCGGATTTCTCTTATCTTTTCCTTATCGAGATTTAAACGGAGAAATTCACCAAGACTGCGGGGAACCAGGGAAATATCCGCCCCTGTATCTACCAGCATTTCGCAAAGATATCTTGCATTATTAGAAATAAGCCGAACATTCGCCGTTGGAATCCATTTAATTCCAACACCCGGGACGTCTATTTTTTTGCCTTTAAAGATATATTTAGCCATAAAATCATTGACTGCTTCCAACCGACTGTCGGTACTTTTATTAAAAGAGGTTCTTTGGCAAGTTTTTGAGCAGTTTCGATAACTTTTTTTAATTGTTTGCCATGCGCCAAAATCCTGTTGCTGATCACAGCAAGATATTCGCCAGCAAACTTATCTTCGTCACGCGGATATAGCCCAAAATATTTCTTCTTCTTCTTCTTCAATTCTATCACCTCTGTAGTTAATTATAACACGATTAAATGAGGGGAAAAAGGCTGCCGTCCAGCTTCAGTTTTCAAATCCGCAAAAAGCAGACTTACTGACCGAAGCCAGACAGTTTTTGATTCGCCCCTCGGTAAGCTAGGGGACAGGAATAAGCCTTGGACTTAATTTTGCACACGCTCCGCGACTCCTTAAAGAAGCGGATTCTGGCATTTTTAAGTATTCGGAAACGCGGAACCCAATATTGTTGTTGCGGTTTTCGGGATGATTGTTGTTCCGGTTTGCGCCTCGCAAGTTGTCGGAATTGTTGTTGTACCACGAACCACCGCGAAGAACTTTATGGGCTTATCCCTCTATAAATTCATATTGAGCAAAAATCCTCCTTCTTAAGTTATAAGAGTCTGCATGCATTGCATAGCCAATCCAGCTTTGGATAGAGCAAATAATTTTTTTCTTGGTTATTACTTTTTGTTGCAAGAGCCAAAGATAGCTTTTAATCCTTTTCCTTAACCGCCTAATATTTTGGCAGATCACAAGTCGATGCGTTGGATATATTTTATACCCCAAAAAGCCAACTCCCTGTTTGACGCTGTAACTTTGTGATTTATCCGTATGCAATTCCAGCTTTAAGCAGATTAAATATTTTCTTATGATTTCCTTGATATCATTTAGCTTGTTTTTATCATCATCAAACACGACCAGATCATCCATATAATGGAGATAATATCGGCATTTTACTGTCTCCTTCAAATAATGATCAAGTTCGTTTAGATAAAGATTGGCAAATATCTGGCTGGCCAAGTTCCCAATTGGTATTCCTGGGGAGGGGGTAGAATTTATTATTAGTTTGATCAGCCAAAGTGCTTGGGGGTCTTTAGTTTTCTTCCGGATCAATCCGAAAAGGACATCATGGTCGATCGAAGCAAAATAGTTCTTTACGTCGCATTTCAAAACAAAGCTATTTTTTTGGCTAAATTCTGTAAATCTATTGACAGCTTTATGGCTCCCCTTATCTTTCCGGCAGGCATAAGTATCATAAACGAAAGATCTATCAAAAATAGGTTCAAGAATATTGCAGAGGGCGTGCTGGACAACCCTGTCCCTATATGGCAAAGCGCTGATTAATCTTTTCTTGGGATCATAAATCTGGAATTGCTTATAGCAGCCAATTTGATATGTCTGATCTTGAAGTTCCTTCTGGAGCTTGAGAATTTCATTTTCAAAGTTCAGATTAAAGGCACTGACCGGAGGCTTAAACCGTTTCCCTCTTTGGGCTTTTCTGACAGCGATTAATAGATTTTCAAAAGAACAGAGCTTATCAAACAAATTACCGTGCCGTTTCATTTACTGCTTTGCTGTATTGCCCCTGATTTATTGTGAGCTTTTACCCAACCTCCGACCAATCTGCCAATTTCATTAACGTTCTGGCTGGCAAATTCATATCCCTTGAGATTTATTAGTTTAAGATCATAAGACAACCTCATCAAATAACGAAACTTTTCCAACTCTATGTTGGCCTTTCGCAGAAGATCTAATTTTATTTTCGAATAATTTGCTTCCAGAAGGCTTTCCAAAATATCTAAAAGTTTATTTTCAATCCTTTCCCCCAGCGTATATCGCTTATCTTTTGGAAATCTTGAAACGGTGGGCATCAGCCATTTCAGCAAATCATACGTTTTGCTAATTGAATTGCCAGCTTCAGCCATTTTTAAATGGTACCTCCAATTTTCCAAGGTGTAAAGGAAAAAAGGCACAAGGAGAAATCATAAGTCCTCGGAAACGCGGAACCCAATATTGTTGTTGCGGTTTTCGGGAGGATTGAAGTCCCGGAAAGCGCCTCGCAAGTCGTCGGAATAGCTGTAGTACCACGAAACACCGCGAAGCACTCTAGTATCACCATTGATTGCCCCTTTAGGATCAATTGTATCCCTTTTATTATATTTGTTACAATACCAATCAGCTACCCATTCCCAAACATTCCCGGCCATATCCATTATGCCAAAGGGACTGGCGCCATCAGGGTGCGCATCAACAGGGCTAGTGTCTCTTTGGTTGAAAACGGCCAATTTTTTATCCTTGGCCGGATCAGTATCGCCACACGGATATTTTCTCC
>JACRKQ010000066.1 GCA_016219705.1 Candidatus Saganbacteria bacterium
GGCGGGACGAGCCGGTTTAACTGTATTATTATAATGTCGCGCAGCGATTCCACCATTGGAAATTGGTAATTGGACATTAGACATTTGTGTTTCCCTCCGCTTGTTTATCGGCTGGTCTTGACAAAAATTTCAGGTTATTTTGCAGAGCCGGCCTTTTTGGGGATAGTCTTGATCCTGGAGCGATCTGACATTTACCCACATCTTTTAACGAACCCCGCGTAGCAACGACTCCTCTGTCGTTTTACAAGAAATTTGCATTTTCCAAATTAATGTGGTATCTTTTAACTTTCTTTCCTTTCTTCTTTCTTTTCTTTTGTTACTTTAATAATAAACGAGGTGTGCCAAAATGAGCAATATTGATCAAACTAAATTACAGATTTATCTCGATAGCTTTGTCGGGTTTAAAGATAAACGCCACCGGCGTATCTTTAACGAAACCATCTTACTTTTATGTTTATCCGTTCTTTCGTTTTTAAGTTCTTTCGTTCCAGTCGCCTTCGCCCAGCCCGACTACGAAAGCCTAAAGCAGATCAACGAGACCAACTGGGTCAAATGGTTTGACGAAACACTTGGCTACATCTACGACAGCCACGGTTGTCTTCATTTCACTCCGGCCGATATCGCTTTATTGTCTAAAACTATCCCGCCCAACCTCCCGTTGACGATCAAAAAATATCAACTAAAAGAAAATGATCCGCCTTTTAATCCCGATAAAATACCTTTGTTAATTGATACAATTAATACGCCGCAGGATATTGCCAAACAAGCGCTGACCTTTAAGAACTACCCAACCGAGCTGGTCGCGTATCCGTCGCTTGACCTCCTGGTCATCATGGTCAACGGCTCCCCTTATGCCAGAGTCAGGACGTTGGCCGGCCCGCCGCAAGATTATTTAATGGCTTTTGAGGTCGAAAAAGATCAGCCGATCGTCTGGGATTCTGTTCTAACTACAGCCACCGATCCCGGCCAATACCAGCTCCTGCGCTGGACTGACCATTATTTAAGCCATACCTACTATCAAAATACAATTGTCCCTTTCGGCGCTTGGATCAAAAAGACCAACCGGCAATGGTTCTATGAAGAGAAGGGCCGCTGGTATAAATTACCCAAACATATTGTGACTGATCTCAACCAGCCGTTTGCCCAGCGTCAGTACAATTATTATGACATCAATGTCGATGACAACGGCCAGATTAGCGCCGCCCGTTACGCCGGGCATGACTTCGGCAAATACGCCCTCCTTTGGACAGCTGACGGCCAGACGCGCTATCCGGAGCTGGCCTATGCCGCGGGGCAATTAATTTATGAGCAGATTATCCTGCTCAAAGATCTGGTCCATTTGCTGACTGTGCCGACGGATGACGATCTGGATTCTGTCAGCGCCCAAAACGAAAATTTTTCTTTCTACCGCCAGCTCTACGAATTTAAAACTTCTCGAGGTAAACAGCAGCCGCTTAAAGTTGACCGCGCTCTTTTAGCCGCTTATAAAATATTTAACGATTTTTCTTTAAGCCATGACGATCGCTCTTATCTCGATGACCGTTTGGTCAAAGCGCTTGGCGAGTATCGGGAGAACCGCCTGCCGCGTGGCCAGCGCGCGCGCTGGGAAGCCCTGGGGCTCTATAATTATTTGCGTATGAATAGTTTAATCGTCGATAAACAGGCGGGCTGGTATGAGCGCGTCAAGCGTGATTGGGACCAGTTCAAGATACTGCGGCAAAAACTGCGGGCAGATTTCGATCGCATGGGCGTCTTATCCCTGGAAAACCGCCAGAACCTGGTGGAGAATTGGCTGAACGAGCGGCTGGAATTTAAATCAATCGCGCCGCCCAAAGAAGCGAAAAATATCACGCCGCTCTCTTTTGCCGCATTTTTCCGACCCGACGATGCGAGCCGGCTTTTTGATGAACGGGAAAAAATGGTGATGGTCGAAAAGCTCAAAAAATCAACCGCAGGGGAAAAAGGGCTGAATTTGGCGGTTGTCGACGCTTTGAACAATTATAATTTTGGCGTCCTGCTCAACGATATTCTGGGCGATCTCTACAAAAGCCACGGCTGTATGCACGTCTCCCCGCGCAATATCACTTTTGTCTCTGAATTACTGCCGCTTGGGGCGGCAGTTAAAATCCACAGATATTCAGAGCGGTTAAGCGTTGAAGCGCTCGCGCAAGTTCCTTATTTAGCTGACCTGGTGAACTTTGCCGATGATCTGGCTAAATTAAAACAACAATTTGCCGCAACTGCCGATGTCCAGGTTGCGGTTTATCCTTACTCCGGCGATTGGTTGATTTTCCTGAAAGAACAACCCTTGGCCCGCTTGACGATCCGCGGCGGGCCGCAGACCAAATTTTATCTGGTGCAGGGGCGGGATAAAGAGGGCGCGCCGATTTTTGAGCCGCATCTCGCTTATCCGACGACACCGGGCAATTATTGGATTTTTAAAAAACTTGATAATTATGTCTCCAACATCTACCGCGATCAGACGATTGTCCCGCAGGGGAGCGTGATCAAATGGGTTAAAGAAAAAGAGAAATGGATTTTTCAAGACGATACCGGTAATTGGAAAGAGCTGCCGGGCGTGCTGATGGCGGACTTAAAACAGCCGGAGGATAAAAGAGAATATACTTATTATGACGTCGTTAAAAACAGCAGCGGGGAGGTCATTTCCCTGCGTTGGGGGAGCCAGCCTTTTGGTCGTTATCCTCTACAGATTACGGCGGATAAACGTTATCCGTGGCCGGAGCTGGTCCATACTTCGGGTGATTTGATGATGGAGGAGAGGCAACTCGTGAATGAATTAATTAAAATCCTGACGGCGCCAAGCGATAACCTCGACGATTGTTTGCCATACAGTCCAAGCTTTCCCCTCTATAAGGCCTGCCATGAATTTGTAGCCAACCCAAACCGAACAGATTTAATCCAACCCAGAGAGAGGGCTGCCTACCGGCTTTATTTCGGCCTGCCGCTGACTGTCAGCGAAGAAGCCTTATTGCCGCTTGATGTCCGAGCGGCCAACAAGGCTCTCCACGGCAGGGAATTAACCGATCAGGAGTTAAAAACCCTGCTTAAGGAGGGGATTGCTTACCGCCGCTCCGGCCAGGTTAAATTAAATATGGAAAAAATACTCGGTTTACAGTTTGACACTTACCAGTATGTTGTTACCATCCAAAAATACAGTCATCATTATGAGGTTTTACAAAAGCGCTGGCCGGAGCTGACCAATCTCCGCGTCGCCTTGCTCAAGGATTTTAACAATTTTGTTTTAAAAGACCAGAACATCTTTCATAATTTCATGCGGGAGCTGATGTTGAAGCGCAATCAGTTAGAGAGGCTGACGCAGGAAGATGCTTTGCGAATTTTAAGTGGGATGCTGACAAAAACTTGACTTTGCAGGGATAGCGGTCTAAAATTTACTTAAATTTACTTAAATTTACTAAAGGAGGGACTAAAAATGCAGGAAAGAATTGGTGAAGCGGCGGGAAAAGTTTGGAAGACTTTGGGGCAAAAAGGGGAAGTCAGTCTGGCCATGCTGCCAAAGTTGATGACCGAGGAAAAACCCGAGGTAGTGTTTCAGGCCCTGGGCTGGCTGGCCCATGAGGGAAAAATTAATTACGTCAATAAAGCTAATCGCAGTTATGTGACGCTAAACAGCCACGAAAAAGATATTTTTAAGACGATCCACTAATCTTGCCTAATCGTTTTATCTGTATCCACGGCCATTTTTACCAGCCGCCGCGGGAGAATCCGTGGCTGGGTATTGTGGAACAGCAAGACTCCGCTTATCCGCACCATGATTGGAATGAACGGATTACGGCGGAGTGTTATGCTCCCAATACCGCTTCGCGCATTCTTGATAACCAGCGCCGCATCGTCGATATTATCAATAATTACAGCAAAATCAGTTTCAATTTTGGCCCGACTCTCCTCTCCTGGCTGGAACTAAACTCACCGGAGACATATCGCCAGATACTGACGGCTGATAAAGAGAGCCGGCAACGTTTTTCCGGGCATGGCAGTGCCCTGGCCCAGGCTTTTAACCACATGATTTTACCCCTGGCCAATAGTCAGGATAAACGGACCCAGATATTGTGGGGGATTGCCGATTTTGTCCACCGTTTTCAGCGCCAGCCGGAAGGTCTTTGGCTCCCCGAAACCGCTGTTGACATTGAATCTTTGGAAATTATGGCGGAGGCGGGGATCATTTTTACGATCTTAGCCCCGCACCAGGCCAAGAGTGTCCGCCGCTTTGGAGAAGATAAATGGTCTGACGCCAGCGGCGGAAGAATAGACCCTAAACAGCCGTACCGGCTTAATTTGCCGTCAGGCCGCGCCATTAATATTTTCTTTTATGATGGCCCGATCTCCCAGGCGGTGGCTTTTGAACGTCTGCTGGAGAATGGTGAAGTTATGGCCAGACGACTGACCAACGGTTTTGTCAATGGGGACAATAGAGACCAATTGGTTCATATTGCGACCGATGGCGAAACGTACGGCCACCATCACCGTTTTGGCGATATGGCGTTGGCCTATTGCTTAAATTTTATCGAAGCCAACAACCTGGCGCAGTTGACAATTTACGGCGAGTACCTGGTCCTGTGTCCGCCTGTCCAGGAAGTGAAAATTTCTGAAAATTCTGCCTGGAGCTGTATCCATGGAGTTGAGCGCTGGCGGGACAATTGCGGCTGTAATACCGGGATGGCAGAGGGACAAAAGCAGGAATGGCGAAAACACCTGCGGCTGGCCCAAGATTGGCTGCGCGACCAGCTCATCCCGCTTTACGAGCAAGCGATGTCAAAATACGGTTCAGATCCGTGGGCGGCGCGCAATGCTTACATTAGCCTGATTCTCGACCGGTCGCCGGAAAACCAGGCCAAGTTTTTCCAGGAAAAAATTCACCAGCCATTGACTGATGCCGATAAAATCCAGGTGTTGAAATTACTGGAAATGCAGTATAACGCCATGCTGATGTACACGAGCTGCGGCTGGTTCTTTGATGATTTAGGCGGGATTGAAACGCTCCAAGTAATTCTTTACGCCGCGCGGGCGATCCAGTTGGCCAAAGAGACTGCTGGGCTTGACCTTGAACCAGGCTATTTAAATTTATTAGGCCAGGCCAAAAGTAATTTCCGGGATATTGGCGACGGAATCTCGGTCTATGAAAAATTAGTTAAGCCGGAAAGATTAAATTTCTCCCGCCTGGCGGCGCATTACGCGATTGCCTCGCTCTTTGAACCATATCCCCGGGAAAAAAGTCTGTTTTATTATAATTTTTCCCAGGAAAGCTATGAAAGCCTGGAGCATGAGCGGCAGAAGCTGGCCTTTGGGAGAATTAAAATATTATCAACGATCACCGGGGAGGAGAATAAAATCAATTTTGCGGTGATCCATCTGGGCGGCCAAAATATCAGCGGCGGGGTATGTCAGGAAGATCAGACTTGTCGCTGTGATTGCGCCGCCTGTTTTAAGGAAATAAAAGAGATTTTTTCCGCCCAGGGAGGGGAAGCCAGCCTGCCGTTAATCCATAAATGTTTTGGCGAATACAATTATTCGCTGGGGCATCTTTTTCGGGATGAACAGCGCAAGGTCTTAAACCAGATCATTGCGCCGGACGCCGCGGCGATGGAACAATCTTTGCGCCGGATGTTTGAACAGTATAAGCCGGTTATGGCGGCGATGAACACCCTGCGATCCCCCCTGCCGCGGATCCTCCACAGCGCCGCGAAATTTATTTTCAATATTGACCTGCGGCGGGAATTAGAAAAAGAGAGGCTGGACCTGGCGCGTCTCAAACAGATTGCCGGGGAGCTTAAGGGCTGGCCGTTTAAGCTCGATGTAAAAACGCTAAGCTTTGCCGCCGGACAGCAATTGAACCGGATGATGGCCGGGCTTTTCAGCCAGCCGGAAGATATCAATTCATTAGCCGTGATTGATGAGGTGATAAAAATTTTCACCAACCCGCCGCTCCGCCTGGAACCAGATCCCTGGCAGATGCAGAATATCTATTTTTCTTTAGGACAAAAAATTTATCCTCAAATGAAACAGCGTGCCACCGGCGGCGACGGCCTGGCCTGTGAATGGCTGATCCTCTTCAAGCGGTTAGGCCAGGAGCTAAAGGTCAGGATCGAATGAAGCGAGCCAGCGGCGTATTGCTGCATGTTACCTCTCTTCCCTCTGCCGGCGGCATCGGTGATTTTGGCCCGGCGGCTTACCGATTTATCGATTGTTTGTCCCAGGCTGGGCAGTCTTGCTGGCAAATCCTGCCGCTCAATGAGACCAGTGCCATCGGCGGCAATTCCCCGTACCATACCTGCTCCGCTTACTCGGGCAATACGATGCTCATAAGCCTTGAACTATTGGTTATTAACGGTTGGTTAGCGTCGCAAGAGATTGGCTCCTTTCATGTTGGCGTTAAAAATCAGGTTGATTATGATAATGTCCGCCGCTACAAGGGACAATTGTTTGAATTAGCTTTCGATCGCTGGCATTTAAAACCACCGGAGCCAGACTACAATGATTTTTGCCGAAGAAATGCTTCCTGGCTGGATGATTTTACCCTTTTTAAGGCGCTCAAAGCCCAATTCAACGAAGAACCGTGGCCTGTCTGGCCGCTTAAATTATGTCAGCGCCAGCCAGCCGCGTTAGCTGCCTCCAGCGCAACGCTTGCCCGTCCGATAGAAAAAGAAAAATTTCTCCAATATATTTTTTACAAGCAATGGTCGGCTCTCAAGGCCTATGCCAACCATAAGGGAGTGGAAATCTTTGGCGACATGGCGATCTATGTCGAGCTGGACAGCGTCGATGTCTGGAAAAACCCGGAAATATTCAAGCTTGACAAAAATTATCAACCGCTTTTTGTCTCCGGGGTGCCGCCGGACTATTTTAGCCAGACGGGACAACTCTGGGGGCATCCGGTTTACAATTGGGAAAAGTTAGCGGAAAGCAATTTCTCCTGGTGGCTTGAGCGCCTGGCCCATAATTTTAAGCTCTATGACGCGCTCCGCTTTGACCATTTTCGCGGTTTTGTCGGTTACTGGCAGGTAGCGGCCGGAGAAAAAACAGCGGTTAACGGAAGTTGGGTTAAAGCGCCGGCGGCTGAATTTTTTGACATTGTGAAAAATAGTTTTCCCCAGGCTGTGATTATCGCAGAAGACCTTGGGATCATTACGCCTGATGTTAAAGAGGTGATGAATCATTTTCACATTCCGGGGATGAAAGTTCTCCTCTTTGCTTTTGGCGAGAATAA
This sequence comes from Candidatus Saganbacteria bacterium, assembly GCA_016219705.1. Taxonomy (GTDB): domain Bacteria; phylum Margulisbacteria; class WOR-1; order O2-12-FULL-45-9; family O2-12-FULL-45-9; genus JACRKQ01. The sequence continues at coordinate 7,244 of JACRKQ010000066.1, forward strand.
TCCCCAACACCCTTATCTCCCTCGCAATTATGAAACTGATTGTGTCGTCTATACCGGGACTCACGATACTAATACTGCCAGAGGCTGGTTTGAGAAAGAGGCGACGGCGGATGATAAACGCCGCTTATGCGATTATATTGGGAAGAATATAACGGCGGAGGAGGTCTCTTTTGCTTTTATCCGCCTAGCTCTCGGATCTCCTGCCGATCTGGCCATTATTCCAATGCAGGATGTGCTGGAACTGGGGGAGGAAGGACGGATGAACCGCCCTTCATGGACTTACGGCAATTGGGGTTGGCGCTTAACTCCGGAACAACTGGCCCCGGAGATTTTTCGTTCCCTGGCGAATGAGACAAAAAATTATAACAGGTTCAAATTTTCTGCGCTGCCAGGATCCTGTCACACCGCACTAAATCTTTTATGATCATAATATTCTGGTATTGTCCTGTGGCTTCGGCGATTGAACGGACTTTCTCTCCCTGATCATATCCAATCTCCAGCAAGAGATAGCCGTTGGAATTTAGATGGCTGGGAGCTTGTTCAATTACCGGCCTAATATAAGTTAGACCATCCGGCCCGCCATCCAAGGCCTCGCGCGGTTCCCAATCTTTAACTTCAGGCTGAAGGGCGGCAATCGCCGCCGTTGGAATATAAGGGAGATTGGCAATAATCATAGCGACAGGGGAGGTCAAGGGAGCTAATAAATTACCCAAAATAAATTGGCATTTGTCATTAACCTGATGAGCTCTGGCATTCTTCTCGGCGATCTTTAGAGCCTCTGGCGAAGAATCAATGGCGATAACCGCAACATTTTTGGCATATTTGGCGAGACAAACCGCAATACAGCCGCTGCCGGTGCCGATGTCGGCTACAGCAAAATGACTAATGACTAATGACGAACCATGCCTACCGGCCAGACGGCCCATATGGGCAGGCAGGTGACTAATTAATGCAACAGCTTCTTCAATCAAAAGTTCAGTTTCCGGTCGAGGAATGAGGACGTGACGGTCGACGTAAAAATCCAGAGACATGAACGGTTGGTTGTTGGTAATGTAAGCGAGCGGTTCATGTTGGGTGCGGCGCTCAAGCAGCGTCTTAAAGCGTCCCCATTCCTCGACGGATAAAAGCCTTTCAAAATTCAGGTAAAGATCGAGCCTTCTTAATTTTAAACAATAAGCGAGGAGAAGTCCCGCTTCCAGCCGATTGTCCGGGATGTGAAATCGTTTCAGATAATTTGTGGTCCAGTCGAGAAGATTGGTAATTGTCCAGGTTTCCATCAATCGGCTTTGGCTAACTTTGCCGCCTGATCAGCCGCCCTTAGCGCCTCAATGATCTCGTCTAATTCGCCGTCAAGAACGTCGTTAAAACGATGGGTGGTAAAGCCGATCCGGTGGTCAGTGATGCGGCTTTGGGGAAAATTATATGTCCTGATCTTTTCCGAGCGATCGCCGGTGCCGACCATAATGCGCCGGGCAGTGATCCGTTTTTTTCGTTCTTCTTCCTGCGCGTTTTCCAATAGCCGGGAACGGAGCAAGGTCATGGCCTTGGCGCGATTCTGCAATTGTGACCGCTCTTCCTGGCAGGCGACCACCAGTCCGGTCGGCAGGTGGGTGATGCGGATAGCCGAGCTGACCTTATTGACATTTTGGCCGCCTGGTCCGCCGGCGCGGTAGGTATCGATTCGTAAATCTTTTTCATCAATTTTAACATCGACCTCTTCAGCTTCCGGTAAAACGGCCACTGTTACCGCCGAAGTATGGATGCGGCCGCTGGCTTCGGTCGCCGGCACGCGCTGGACCCGATGGGCGCCGCCTTCATATTTTAAGCGGCTGTAAGCCCCCTGGCCAATGACGTTAAAAATGACCTCTTTATAGCCGCCCAGCCCAGTTGGGCTGGAGCTGATGATTTCCGTCTGCCAGCCGCGACGTTCGGCATAGCGCAAATACATGCGCAGTAATTCGCCGGCGAACAGGGCTGCTTCTTCCCCGCCGGCGCCGGCGCGGATTTCAATGATGATATTTCTGTCGTCGAGGGGATCTTGGGGAAGCAGAAAAACTTCTAATTCTTTTTTCAGTTTTTCTTTTAAAGGCTCCAGCCGGTCTATTTCCGTTTTAGCCAGTTCTTTCATTTCCTGATCTTGCAGGAGAGATTTGGCCTCTGTTAATTCATTTAGGACAGATTTATAATCTTTTATTTTGGCGTAGAATTCGCGCAGGTCTCCCAATTCTTTGGAGTAAGCTTGAAATTTTTCACGGTCGTTAATGATTTCCGGAGCGCTAAGCAGTTTTTCCAGTTCTAAATAACGCTTTTCGATATTTTCTAGTTTTTTGATGATCATCAAGAACCGCCCTTAATCCAGCTACTTTTTGATGGTTTTTTTCTTAGCAGCAGCAGTTTTGGTCGTCTTTTTCTTGGCGGGTTTCTTTTTTAGCGGTTTGATGTTCGCGTATTTTTTCTGGAATTTCTGGACGCGGCCTTCAGTATCGATAAACTTTTGCTTGCCGGTAAAAAGCGGATGGCAGGCGGAGCAGATATCGACGTGAATATTTTCCCTGGTCGAGCCGATCTTATAGACCGCGCCGCAAGCGCAAGTTGCAGTGGTGTCAAAATATTTGGGATGGATTTCCTGTTTCATAACGGTATTTATTTTAGCACAGGCCGAGGAATTTGTCCATGCCAGGCGATTTTAATGATTTCTAGATAGGCCTTAAATTTAGCCTGACTGGTCAGTTGGATGGGTAGGGCCAGGACCAAGGCCAGGATCAGGGATAGGCGATATAAATTATAAACCAATTCGCCGTAATGCTTGCGGGAAAAATAAAGTCCGCCGCGCAATCCTGCGACAAACAGGCGGGGGATAAAAGCTCGCTGACTGCTGTAGCCGCCGTAGTGGATGATTTCCGCCTCGGGAACAAAATATATTTTCCAGCCCGCCCGGCGGATACGGAGGCACCAATCGAGGTCCTCATTATAGAAAAACAGATTTTCATCCATCAATCCAACTTGGTCGACAACTTCTCTCCTGACGACCAGAGCCGCCCCGATGACAAAATTAACCGGCGCCGGCGTTTTGGCCAACCAGAACTTTTTGCCTAAGATGCCGCCCTGGCGCTGAACAGTCCCGTCGACATTAAGGAGCTTTGGTCCGCAGGCGCCGACTTTGGTCCTGACGTCCATGAAAGAAACCAGCCTATCCAGGGAACTGTCTTTAACAATTGTGTCATCGTTTAAGAGCATCAGATAGCGGGCCCGGGCGATTTTTAGCCCCAGATTATTGGCTTTAGCAAAACCAAGATTGTCTTTGTTCGCAATTAATTTAATTTTCGGAAAGCGGCATTTGATCATGGCCTGTGAACCGTCGGTTGAGGCATTGTCGGAGACAATAATTTCCAGGGAGATTTTATGCGTGTTCTTGTAGATCGAAGCCAAACACTCGTCTAACAATTTACAATTGTTGAAATTGACGATGATTATAGAAAGGTCGGTCATGTCTTTTTTTTACCACAATTTAAGTCAAGCATGATTAGCCCCCTGCCTGGCTAAAGGTTTTCAATAATTCTCAAATATTCTTTCCGAGAAAGGTTAAGCGTTTTTAAATTATTTAATATTATGAATTTAGGTATTGATGTTTTATTTTGAATGACAAGAGGTCTTTTTAGTTTAATCGTTGTTAGGCGAGGCAAGGTAATCTCTCTTTTTTTCACTTCATCCTCTATTTTTCGTCTGTAATTATTATATACTTTTATGATTCTTAGTCAAATCGATGGCATCAGGCCAGTTTGGCGTGTTACAATTATTTCTGAATGCGTATCTTAATCGTTAAACTCGGCGCCATCGGGGATGTTTTACGAACAACTTCCGTCCTGGCTGGCTTGCGGGATAAATATCCTGATGCGGAACTGGATTGGCTAACTGCACCATCTGGTAAAGAGATCTTACTTCATAATCAATATATCGATAACGTTTGCCTTTGGGCTGAACGCGTAGAATTAGACACTTATGATCTGGTAATCGGTTTGGAAGATGAGCTGGAAGTCGGCGAATTTGTTTCGTTAATTTCCAAAGACAAAATTATTGGGGCTTTCGCGGCCAAGGACAAAATGACTTACACGCCATCAGCCTGGTTCGACATGTCGGCGATTTCGCGCTTCGACTTGACCAAAGCGAATTATCTCAAACAAACTAATCGTTTAACTTTTCAACAACATATGTCCGAACTTTTGGGAGTTGATTTTGGTCCTTACGTTTTTCAGTTGACGTCAGAAGAGATAGAGGATGGCGAGCGAGTCGTTCGCAGCATAGGCTTTAGCCGCACTGATAAATTTGTGGGGATAAATACGGGGGCAGGGAAACGCTGGCAGTTGAAATCTTTAGGGATGGAAAAAACTATTGCTCTGATCAAAAAGATTCAACGTGATTTGGGAATGGCGTCCTTAATTCTCGGAGGAGCAGATGAACAGGAGCGAAACGCAATTATCTCCGGTGAGACGGGAATGCCCAATGCCGGTGTTCATGCGTTGCGCGGCTTTGCTGGTATCATTAACACCTGTCATTCTCTTGTTTCTTCCGATAGTTTAGCGATGCATTTCGCAATTGCACTGCAGAAGAAGTTGGTCGCATTTTTCGGCCCAACCTCGCCTTATGAAATCGAACTTTATGGTTTTGGAGAAAAAGTTGTCCCGCCGCTGGATTGTAGGACCTGCTACAAGAAAACTTGCGCTAGAAAACCGAATTGTATGGAGGAGATTTCGGTTAATGAATTGTTTGAAGCGGTAAAGAGGAGGTGAGTTAATAATCATGCAGCACATTGGCTTACTTATGACCTGCAACGAAGAAGATTGTATCGAAGAGGTCATGAATGAACACGTCAAATATTTTGACAAGATTTTAGTTCTGGACGGCTCCAATGATCGCACGGAAGAAATTATCAGGCGTTATCCCCAGGTTAAATATTTCTTCAAAGACAGCGAGATCATCGATAAATTACCGAACCAGAAATTTGAGGATGGGGCGCGCCAATTTCTTTTGAGTAAAGCGCAGGAGATGTACGGCTATGACGGCTGGTTCACTCTCTTGCATGGCGACGAGATTTTTCATGATAATCCTGTTGAAATGGCGGAGAGGGCGGAAAAAGAGCACGCAGAAAAAATTAATTGGTATGCGATGAACTTTTTTCTCCATACTTCTGATCAGGGGAAAGATTTGGAATCGATTAAGTCTGTACAACAGCGAATAACCTGGTATTGCCTCGGGTTTTTGGAAATTCGCTCGTTTAAAAATAAAAAAGGGATATATTATAATCTTGGCGACAGACATAAAACTTTACCTTATGGTATTGGCTGGCATATGTTTAGTAAATATCCGATTTATAAACACTACCCCTACCGTTCCGTCCGCCAGATGCTGAAAAAAAAGATACAACACGCGCAAACCGGTTTTTCGGTGACTTATATTGATTTGAGCGAGGGAGCAGGTCTGTTTAAGGAGATTTTACCGGGGTATAAAATTGCCCGCCAGTTTGATGGCTTCTTCCACGAGTTTGAAGTCGATAAGCAGGGGACGATTTTGGGCCGCTGGCTGCGGGCGCATCGGTATATGCCGTGCCGGGTGGGGCCGTTTACAATTTAAAATATAAGGGAAAGTGTCTGGAAGGACAAAAAGAGCAAGTTTTGCGCCATTTAAAACGATAATATAGATGAAAAAGCGAGGGCTCTTACCAATTGCCGGTTTGACGTCTTGACATTTTTGGATAAGAAAAATATACTTAGGAGGACATATGGATGAAGTTAAAAGATATTATTCTAATTTGGTGAACGTTACTACTACCCCCACAGAAGTGATCCTTGATTTTAAAATGCTTACGCAGGAGCATCCTGAACCAAAAAATGCAGAAAAAGTTGTTTCAGTCGTTTTGAATCCTGGTATTGCGGCTTCTTTGGTCAATGTTTTAGGCGGAGTTATTAAGAAACATACCGAAAAGATAAAAGAGCTTATAAAAGAAGGTAAAAAATGACGCCACAAATAATAGAAAAATATATTGATACAATAAGTCCCAACACAAGAACCTTTACCGCAGAAGCTAGGCAAGCCGTATCTTCTTTAATTGATTTGTCTTCTTCATTAAAGGGGTTCAGAATCATTGTAGAACGAAAAAGCGTTGATTCACCAATTGATGTTGATCAGTTGTATTTTTGGGCTGATGAATGGCAAAAAGATGAACAGGCAGTAGATGATGAATTTAAAAAAGGAAAACTTAAAAAGTTTTCTAATCCAAAAGATGCTATTGCCTATTTACGTGGATGATTCCGCCTTTTGAGATAGTTATCCCGGAAAAATTTAAAAAGAAATTCTACGCTGACTTACCTAGTCATAAAAAGGATGCGTTTGACGAAGCCATAGTCCTGCTTCATCAAAATCCCAAACATCCATCGCTAAATCTTAAGCCGATGCATGGGCGCAGCAAACCAAACAAAATTTATGAAGCGAGAATAAATGGCGGCTATCGTTGTACAATGGATATGATAGGCAATCAACTAAGATTGCGAAAAGTCGGTCCGCATGATATCGAACGTAATCCTTGAATCAGGCCTAATCTATAAGCGTATTCTTCCTGCCAATATTGATTTTTTATTTTCTCGCGCAATTTTGGCAAACGCCTAAGCAGGTTAAAAATTCCCATGGCCAGCGGATTCATCCCCAGGAACATCTTAATTTCAAAATTAGGATGTTTCTTGTAAAAATAAGCGGCTGACCTCCCCATATTATATTTTCGCTGGACCAGATCTTCAGCGGAGACAAAATGATAGTGATAGTTTATTGCTTTTGAACAATAGGTCAGAGGGACTTTCATCTTGCTTAAGCGATAACCTAATTCAATGTCCTCCCAGCCGTACTGGTTAAAATTTTCATCAAAACCGCCGGCTTCCAGGAAGCTGGATTTTTTTAATGAGAGATTGCCGCTTAAAAAATATGACCATTTAAGTTCCTGGCCATTTTGCAGTCTCTGCTTGATGTAAGGAGCGATATCAGGATGATTAGGCTCCAGCGCTTCCAGCGGCAGGGGCTGTTTAAGATTATAGGTCAGGCCTTCAACCGCGCTGTTTGGCTGCCCGCCGTGAGCTTGCAAATGTTCCGCCAATAAATTGGGGTCGGCGATCATATCAGCGTCAGTCAGCAAAATTATTTCGCCCGTCGCCTGCTCGACGCCAAAATTCCTGGCCGCTGATTTCCCGCGGTTCTCTTTTTTCAGATAATTTAAACGAAAGGGCAGCCGGAATTGTTCGATCATGGTATCAGTGCCGTCGGTTGAAAAACTATCGACGACAACCAACTCATAATCAGCGGAGGAAAGCGTTTGACGCGAGAAAGACTCGAGCACGAACTTCAGCGTATCGCGCTGATTATAAGTCCCGACGACCACGCTAATTTTCATGGATGACCATCTTTCCCCTTGAACCCTTTTAATAAATACATCTTATAATTATTGGTCAAAAAATCCTCAATTAAGTATAGCTTGATGGCGGGGAGGAGTTCAATTTTCTGAAAATAGCGGCTGGCGACAGTAGATCGTCATCCCCCAGCAGCCAGATGCCGAGCGGAGGCTTATCCAATAAAGACGCGTCGTCATTTTGCAGAGGATTGCGGTGGAGAGTTAAAAAGCCGGCAAGAATGAAGAACAAAAAAATCGTCAGTAATATTTTTCGCTTTGCCGATTGCACCGTTGTAAAATTATAACACGGTATTTTGTAATCTACGCGCTTCGTTTTGCCAGTGAAGGAAGGCTTCCTCGGGGGTTAGCGCCCCTTGGCCCTGGATAACGGTGTCACAGGCGGCCGCAACTCTTTCTGCCGGAATATTTTCTTCTCCTTTTTGCCTGGCCACGGTTAAATGTCGAACTTTAAAAGGTCCCCAGCGGGTTGGGGGAGCTTGTTTATTTAAAAAAAGCATGACCAGAGGGATATTTAATGCGGCGGCAATATGGCTGGGGCCCGTATCCATCCCCAAATAAAAATTGAGCCGGCTGATCATCGCGACAAGATCGGCCAGCGGAAGTTGGCCGACAAAATTGATAAATCGGCAGTGAAGCAGTTCAGCCATTTTTTTCGCGCGGCAAAGTTCCGCTTCTCCGCCTAAAATTATAACCCGATAGTTTTTTTCTTTAGCCAGCCAGTCAGCGATTTTAGCGAAGCCTTCGATTGTCCAGCTCCGGCTGGTGGCGGCCCCGATGTGCAGCCCCGCCAGGCGATCGCCAGAACTGACGGCGTTTCTTTCCAATAATGTTTTTATTTTTGCCAACGAGTCTGGAGCGATAACTAATTTAGGCTTTTCCGGCCTGTCTTTTATGCCGAGCGGAGCCAGGAGAGCAAAATTCAGGTCAATTTCGTGGCGATTTTGGTCTTCCCAGTGGCGAAAGACGCGTAAGTTATTCATCCAGCTGGTTAGGACCCTGGAACTGTCGCCTAAGCGAGAAGGTATTTTAGCCTTAAAAGCGGCCCAGGTATCCTGGAATTGATTATAAAAATTTATGGACAAATCAAAATTATATTTTTTTAAATCGTAATCGCAGATAATCTCGTCAATAGCGGGGTGGTTGGCCAGCAAAGGACGGGTATATTCGCGAGCCAGGACGGTAATTTTGGCTCCCGGAAAATTTTTCCTGATGGCCTGAATAGCCGGGAGAGTCAGCACCAGGTCCCCGATGGCATCCGGCCTGATGATCAGAATATTTTTTATTTTCTTGTCCATTGTTTAAATTCCGCCACCCGTTTATCGTCAGACTTTAAGTGATTGCCGCAGGCGCCGTTAAGATAGCCGCTCTTTAACCGACGGCGGCGCAGTTCCAGGTAGATCGCAGTGTCATCATTGCCGTAAAGGAGATAATTATCAGTCGGAAAAAAGCGAAAATTGAACAGGTCGCGCATTGTCTGCCCGGTCATGACAAGAATCGGGCCAGCGACGCAGCAAAGAAAGGGAAAAACGACACGGTAGGTTTTTTCATTTTTTCCTTTGATATTTTTTGCCGGAAACCAGACGTTCATTTCTGGATTACATTCGTTTTTTTTATAACGGGGACCGAGCACTTTTATCTCTGGGAGATTTTGGATTGCTTCGACCAGGTAGTCAAAGCTGGCCGGGTCGAGCAAAATATCGGGGTCCATGGACCAGACTGTTGCTGGCAGGGCATTTTTGTCAAAATGATGAGTAATATAATTGTTCGTTGCGCGGGCTTTGCCCATATTCCGCCCAAGAAACTCAATAATTACCTGGGGATGCTGAAGGTTCTTTAGATATGCCTGGATCTCCGATTCTGAATCATTATCTAGGATAACCAGGACAACATTCTGGCGCCGTTTTATAATTTCCAGCAGACTTTCGACAAACATTTCAACTGCCTGCAAGCAATTGCGGGTCGGGGCAAAGATTACATGTTTACCGCAAAAAAACGACTCGCTAAACATGTTAGATAGTATAACATAGCCTGCGGCGCCAACTTTATTTGCTTTTTCTATACAAGCATATTCCAGAATCATTAATTAACAGAACAAAGTCTTTTCTGCGCCTAAATTTGAGTATGTCCCGGGCGTAATCTTGATTGGGCTGGCCTGCACCCAAAAAGATCAGGCTGAAAATCCGGCCGTATCTTTTTAATTTAATGAGTTTTTGCAGTTTAGCCAGGTCATTTCCCGGCTCATTTAAATACCACCAGTCGATATCATCAAAAAAAACATATTCTGTTTTGTCGACGTCAGGGAAACGGTAAAGCCGTTCCCTGTACTGGCAGTGGACAATTAAGCGGTCGGAAGCGGCCAGCGGAGCTTGGGCCGGGATCATTTTCATGATTTTATGTGCGGCAAAAACCCTGGCGGTGGGGATGTAGAATCTGCTATTTAATAAAATGGCGGCAATCAGGGAAAGAGCGATAAAAAAAACAATACCGGGTTTTGCCCGGCGCCAAAATCGCGGCCAGGAATCCTTGGCCTGCAGCGATTTAATCGCCAGGATAGTAGAGAAAAAAATGATTGGCAGGACAATATATGAGTATTGCGTGGAGATATCTTTTTGGAAACGATAGTTGGAAAGGAAATTTTCCAGAAGCGGCAGCCAGCCAATTGCTGTCAGCTGGGGAGAAAATAAAGGGAGAAAAGCCGCTGGCGCCAGCAATAAGAAAAGATAAAATAGATTTTCCGGTAAAATAATGTAAGCCATGGTCCGCAGCGGATGGATGATGATATTAGCGAACTGTTCATAGATGTTACTGCCGAAATGGGCATAGTAATTGGAAAACATGTACGAGCCGGAAGCGTGAAAATGAGGGATAATTTCTTTGGCGATAACGGCTGTCCCCGCCAAGCCCACAATGAACATGACAAATCCGAGGATTTTTTCTCTCCTGAAACAGAGTAAATAGACGCCAAAACTAGAGATGACAACGCCGGCGATCTCCTTGACTAAAAATCCGGACAGGAGGATTAGCGCCGAGTAGAGCGGTTTATGCCCGGTTAGCAACAGGAAAAGGGCTAAACTGACGAGAAAACTGATCACAATGTCCTGATGGAAGTCATGCAATCCCATATAGCGGAAAGTAACGTTGGTCAGGAGAAGGATGAGGACCAGTTTTGTCCCGCTGCGATCAAGGTTAATTTTCGCGAAACGATAAATTATGGCCGCTAGACCGGCAACAAATAGGGCTTGGAAGCCAAACATCCAAAAGGGGGAGGGGTGGATGAAATAAGGAAGGGCGAAAACAAAGAGAAGGAGGGAAAAATGCCCGCCCAGAAGAATTTGTCCTCCGCTATCCGGGACAGAGACCCACATTAGTTTGCCGTGGATAGTATTCCAAAGCGGGTTATCAAAAAAAAGCTGATCAAAATAATTTGTCTGCAGGTTGAAATGCATGATTATCCGGGAACAAAAAAAGAAAATAAAGGTCAGGAAGAACAAGATCCTTTCCGAGGAAAAGCGTAATTTGCGTCTCATGGCCGCATCAAATCTATTATGGCGGCGGTAATTTTTTGCCCAGCGCCCGGCTTTCCCATTCTCTCTTTTCCAGTTGTCGACATCTTGGCAATTTGTCCGGAGTTGGCCAGCAGCGCGAGGATGGCTGTGGCGACCTTTGTTGGTTGGGGATCAGGTATGAGCAGTAAGGCGTCGCCTAAAAGCTCTTTTTGCGCTTCGGCGAATTTTTTATTATATTGCGAGCCGCGGCCATAAAAGGAGATAACCGGGATCCCGTAGCCGGCAGCCTGCTCGTTGCCGGTGCCGGAGAGGCCGATAACAATATCCGCTTGCGCTAGACATTCCGCAAAAGAGACTTTTTTAAAAAGAGGGGGAATTGATTCAATTTTAGCCGCGATTAAAAATTTAAATTTGTTTCCATTTTTGTTAATTTCAATTGCGAGCTTCTCGAAATCTTCTATGTTCAGTTTTGCATCATCACGAGTCCCAGGAAGAAATCCTATAATAATATTACCTTCATTTGACATTTGACATTGGACATTTGTCATTTTCCCTGAGGCATCCAGCAACGGATTTCCCGCATACTCCGCGCTCTGGACCTTAAACATCCCCTGATGCAAATCTATTTCTGTCGCTTTGTCGCGGACAAAAACTTTTCTGGCTCGCTGCAGGAGCCATCTTTCCCAAGGAGTATAATTGGACCCAAATTTTTTATAGTAGGCGGATTTATTAACGCCGACAAAAATCCAAGGACAACCGATGGTTAATGCGCCAATCATAGGAACCAGGTCGCCGATGGCAATGGTCAGATCAATCTGACTACGCAAGCCGCGCAGCAGCTTTAATTGTCTCCATGTCTGGCCGGCCAAACCCTGGGCCAGGTCCTTCAATAAATACGAAAAATTGCGCAGGGAAAAACCGCCGCTCGCCAATTTTTTCCTCTCACCTAAAATAGAGACGTTCAGACCTGCGAAAGCGGCGCCGGAGCCGACGAGAGGGAGGACTTTAATATTGTAATCGGCTGGTAGTCGCTTGATTAATTCAGCGGCGACAATATCTTCGCCGTGGCCGTTGGTGATTATAAGAATTTTACGCATGATAAATTTGCTTGAATTTATAAACCATATATAACGTCTTCAATAAAATCTTTAAGTTGAGCTTGGTTTCGCCTTTGGTCCTGTCGATAAAAGTGATTGGAATTTCGCCGATGTTAAAGCCATTAAGTTTCACTAGGTACAAAATTTCGGAGACAATTGCTGGTCCGGTAGAGATAAGGTTATCGAGGTTGATCCGCTCCAGAACTTCTCTCCGGAAACAGCGAAAGCCGGAAGTAGGATCCTTCACCTTTACCCCCAGCATTAACTTTATATAATTTTGAGCAAAGAAAGTTGTTACTTGTCTGATCCAACCGCGATCAATGTCCTTGCCTCCCGGGACAAAGCGGGAACCGAGAACAACATCGTAATCTTTGATCTTGGCTAGGAGATCAAGGATATATTTGGGCTGGTGCGACCCGTCGGCATCCATTTCGATTATATAATCAGCGCCAGCTTCCAAGGCATATTTAAAGCCGGCAATACCTGCTGAACCTCGCCCGCGTTCGTTATCGCGATGGAGGACTTTTACTCGAGTATTTTCGATGGCCAGCTGATCCGCAATTTGGCCTGTCCCATCAGGTGAATTATCGTCAACAATTAAAACTGTCAGATCGGCAATGTTTAGCTGGAGAAGTTCCTGGACAAGAGAAGTGATATTATCCGCTTCGTTATAAGTTGGAATGATTATAAAAGTTTTGGCCATGCGGTGTCTATTATAACAAAATTAGAGGTAATTAATCTTGCCGACCCGGGCGAAAAACTGCCTTGCCAAGAAGAACAGCATTAACTGCTGCTTCCAGGGCAGGGAAGTTCGGTTCTGACCTAATTAATTCTTACTATCGTCCGGCAATTGGGCTTTAAAATCCCGCTCGAGTTCTCCCTGTTAAAAAAGAATTTAAAGGTCTTGGGCAATTATTCTCAACAAGCAGGATTCAGTTCGCTAATTGAATGTTTCACCTATCGTCCCAATCCAGAGCTGATGCAAGTTTTAGCTCTTACGCTTTGATAAGAGGATCAAGCGCAGCTCTAGGCAGTGGGGATATTTTTGTATGATAGAGCCTTTAAATCAGCGCAATTTTATCAATTAGATTTTTAATAACCAGGATATAATCATTTTTAACGCTGTCAAAAATTTCCCGAGAAGTTTTTTCATCATAAATATAAGATGTCCGGTTTCTATCATCAAGCATGTTTAGAAAAACCATCTCATCATCGATCCATTCCAGGCGGAATGATTCTTGAAAAACGTCTTTGGGGGAAAGAGCCTTAATTCCTTTTTCCTCGAGTAAGAGCTTTAAAGCTTTCCAGAGAAGCTCAAAAGTGAATTCAAAGCGTTGAATAACGCCGTCTTGCTGTAATTCCTCTTTAGCTGTTGCGGTCCCAGCCAAAAGCTTTTGATGGGCTTTTTTTAGTTTATCCAGCGCCAGCTTAGCTTTTTCGCCCATAAATTAATTTCCCTGTCTTGCGGACCATGATTTGAAAGTCCGCCTCCGCGTCAGTCAAGTATACAATATCGACTTTATATAATCCAGCAAGGTGATTAATTTCTTCTGCGATTTTTCGACGTAAATTTGCCTCTGGTTTTTCGCATTCCAAGGCAAAATCGAAATCCGAGTGTTTTCCAGCGGTAGCGGAGGCTCTCGAGCCGAAGAGGTAAATTGCCGCTGGATTTAAGGCTTTAACAAAGATGTCAATAGCGGATTTGATGATTTCTTCCTGGCGATTCATTAATATTAATATAGTTTTTTATTGGCTAAAAGTCAATCTATCTAGCGAGGCAACATGATTTAAAAAAAAACTGAAATTTTTGTCAATTTCTGTCGATATATATATATATGGTACCGTAAGTTCGACGAGTCCGCCGCAGGCGGACGAGGAGATTAGCTTGACAAAATTGGGAGGGACTATGAGTGTAAGAATGTATTTAAAAGTGTTTAGTGGGATTGTTAGGCAAATGGGGATGGTAACTGCAGGGGTGGTGCAAAATAATTTAAATACCACGAGAACGCCGGAAAATTTTCGTAATATTGAAATAATGACTCCACACGCGATGGCGACTCTGGGACAAGACAGTGCCCTTGTTGCTATGCTGGAACGGCATTTTTGCCGCATCACTGAAATATCTCCAGACTTAGAGGCAGCTTTACATCAAAAGGGCTTGGCGATTAACCATCATGAAAATACAGACCTTGATCCTTTGGGCTTTTACAGCTTATCGGGCATGTCGCTTGAAGATAAAAAGGAATGCCGGGAGTTGTTAGCTGAATGGATTGAGTGTTACATCCCGAATTAATCTACCCCTAAAGTCCCAGATTAAAATACCCCACCTTCGGCCTACGGCTCGTAGAGTAGGCGGACAAGTCTGAAAACTTTAAAGATTATCTCACTCTTGAATAATATTTTCAATTAAACTTTCATCAATCATGGTTTTCTTCTGATCAGTAGCGACATAAAGCGCTTCATACGCCAGGGTATTGATAATCCGGGGCAGTCCCTTGGCATAATTGAAAAGCAAGGCCACTGCTTCAGCGGTAAAAAGAGGCGGGATTCTGCCCGCCGCCTGCAAACGTTGAGTTATGTACGGTTCTACTTCGTCCTGTTCCAGGCCAGTGAGGTGGTAATTAAA
>JACRKQ010000067.1 GCA_016219705.1 Candidatus Saganbacteria bacterium
ACATAAGATATATTATGCGACGTTAAATTTGTCATTTTTTTTCTGCTATTATTATGCGTTTGGATTAAAAAGATTGGACTTAACTAAAAGATTTTGTTCCCCGGCGCCTTTACCTTAATGCCAAAAGCGATATTGCGATTGCCGTCGTTTAATAAGTCATCGCCAGTCAATGTCAAATCCATATAATCAATAAACTCTTGCTGGTACCCCACCCTGATCTTGGGCCAATTAGGCCGCGGGTTATTAATATCATAAATGTCGCCGCGGATAGCATTATATGTTGTTGGGAAAAAGGCGATTCCGCCGCCAATTTGATTATTGATGACCCCAAGTCGATAACCAAACCGTTGGCTGGGTTGGGTTGTAAACATAATATCCAATAGACTAATAGCTCGCGTTGGCCCTTCGCCTAGGCTTAAACGGAAATAATTGCTTTCATCTCGCATGAGGTCCACATCACCGCGCACAGCGTTTGATTTGGACCCGACATCAACGCCGGCTGAAGCGCGCAAATTAAGTTTGGAAGTGGAATTAAAAAATTGGTTGGCAGAGGTGAGCGTCTTCTCTGTTTCCCTAATTGTCCCTTTAAAATTTTCTTGAAATTTAGGATCGGTCACGATCTCCTGAAAGCCTTTGTTGGTCTGCCGCAATTCGGAGGTTAAATGCTCGGCTTCAAGCGCCACTCTATTTGCCGATTGTATTGTTTCAGTTATTCCTGCGCGCAGAGCTGGATCTTCAATCATTAGCCGAATATCCTGCAGGATTCTTTTGCTTTCAAACAAGTTTTGCGTCCCGACATCGACAAAATCAACGATGGCGGAGGTTTTTACGCCATATAAAATATTTTTTTGATCATATAACGCTTCTGATGCGCCAGGTTTGATTTCCATATATTTTTGGCCGACAATCCCGTCATAAGCAACCCGCAGCAGGGAATCTTTGGGAAATTTAATATTTTGCTCAATTATAGAATAAACACGGATATCAAACGGCGTTGGATCAATCTTTAAAACTTTACCGACCTTGAAACCTCGATAGCGTATTTCTGAACCAACTGTTAACCCTTCAATATTATCAAAAGAACCGATCATTTCGTATCCGCTTTTCACCATGAAGATCTCGGTTTTCCAGGCGGCGACAAGGCCTAAAACTATTAAAGAGATTATTGTTAAAACACCCACTTTAGCCGAACCAGAAATTGACATTTTAGGACCCTCCTTTTAAGCCGCCGGTAATAAATTGCTGCACTATCGGATTTTTGCTGCGCCGGGTCTCTTCCGGCGCTCCTGTTTCAATGAATTTACCATGATGCAGCATTAATATTCGCTGTGTCGTCCGATAAACTGTCTGCATCACATGGGTCACGACGATCGCCGTCACTTTTAATTCACGGCCCAATTTTATCATTAAATCCTCGATCATGACAGAGGTGATTGGATCAAGGCCGGTGGTCGGCTCATCATAAAGGATTACTTTAGGGTTTAACGCTAATGTGCGGGCGATTCCGACCCGCCGCCTCATCCCGCCCGATAGTTCCGCCGGCATTAATAAATCTGTCCCCGCTAATTCCACGAGCGCGAGCTTTTCTTTGACCGTTTTAGCGATCTCTCTTGCGCTTAAACGAGTATGTTCCCGCAAGGCAAAAGCGACATTTTCAAAAACATTTAAGGAGTCAAACAACGCGGCTGACTGAAAAATCATGCCGACTTTTTTACGCAGGTTAAGCCAGCCTTCATCAGAAAGGCGGCCAATATCTTGCTGGTCAATAAAAATAGCGCCCGCTGTCGGTTTTTCCAAACCAATTAATAGCCGTAGCAGGGTGCTCTTGCCGCAGCCTGAAGGGCCGATAATCGCCAGCGACTCGCCATTATTAATCGTCAAGTTAATATCACTTAAGATTATTAATGAATTAAAACTCTTGCTTAAATTCTTAAGTTCTATCATAAATAACTCACCCCGCTCCTCGACTCACTTCGTTCGCTCGGAGCACCCCTCTCTTGAGAAGATAGGGGTTGAAAAAAGGCTTTCCCTCCCCCTCTCTTTTTAAGAGAGGGGGTTAGGGGGTGAGTTATAATATTCTTTTCTATCATTTAAAAAATGCCATTGATAAGAAATAATTAACGATAAATAAACTGATTAAGGTGGCTACGACGGCGGAAGTGGTCGCTTCCCCCACCCCTTTAGCTCCGCCTTTTGTTGTTAAGCCTTTGTGGCAGGCGACCACCGCGATAATGGCGCCAAAGATGGCTGTCTTGATTAACCCACCGTAAATATCCCACATTTTTGTCAATGACTGGGCCGTTTCAAAATATTGCACGCCATTAATTTTGCCGACAATGACCGCCACCCAAAAACCGCCGTAAAAACCGACGACAATAGTCAAAATAGTTAATAACGGCAGCATAATAATTGTGGCAACTAGACGAGGAACAACCAGATATTTGACCGGGCTGACTCCCAGCGCCTGCAGGGCATCAATCTGCTCGGTAACTTTCATTGTGCCGAGCTCGGCAGCGATCGAAGCGGCCACGCGAGCGGCGACGACAATGCCCGTAACCGCCGGCCCTAGTTCGCGCGTCATAGCGATCGCCATCACTCCACCGACAAATTTTCCAGCGCCGAAACGGACAAATTCGCTGGCGATTTGCATGGCAAAGACCATGCCGATAAAAGTCGAGGTTATAAGGGCCAGGGGCAAAGAATCAACGCCGATTTTTACCATCTGGTCAATAGTTAAACGGACACTGGCTGTTTTAACTCTCTTTAACGCCGCCAGTGCCAAAAAAGTTATTTCGCCGCATTCTTCCAATAAACCGATCAAGCGATTACCGACAAATTCAGGAAATCTTTTGTATGGCATAAGGTATTTTCTCCACAATATCAGAGGCAATCAACCCATATTCACCTTTTTCCCGGGCCGCTAAATCTCCCGCCAGGCCATGGACATAAACCGCCTCTTTAACTGAAAACCCTTGGGCCAGGAAGGCCGCCATCATACCGGTTAAAACATCTCCCACCCCGGCTGAAGCCATACCAGGATTACCGCTAGAATTAATATAAGTTTCATCCCGGTTGGCAATAATAGTATATGCGCCCTTCAGCACCACTTCAACTCCCCATTTTCGCGCCGTCGCTTGGGCGATTTTTATTCGATCTTTTTGCCCTGTCCCGATTTTTTTACCGATTAAGCGGCTCATCTCACCGGGGTGCGGCGTAATAATAATTTTTGATTTTGACTTTTTTAAAATTGCCGGATTATCCGCGATACAATTTAAACCGTCAGCGTCCAGAACAATAAAACGCGCCTTCAGGTCGGTGATTAATTTTTTGACCAGGTCCGCTGTCTCCGGCTGCGTCGTCAACCCCGGACCAATCGCCGCCACATCCGCTTTGATCTTTTTTATCTCATCATAAGCTTTTAAGCTTAAAGATCCCTTGGCCGTTTCTGGCAGGCCAATCGTAATTGTCTCGCGAGTTTTGGGGGCGGCGATTTTTTGGATGCCTTGAGGAACCGCCAGATAAACCAGGCCGGCGCCGGAACGCAGCGCCGCCCGGGCAGCCAGCCAAGCCGCGCCGCTCATATTTCTCGACCCTGCGATAATCAAAACCCGGCCATAGTCGCTTTTATTAGTAAAAATTTGTCTCTTGGGTAAAAAAAATTCTGCCGTCATTTTTCAATTACTACCATGGCCACGGCGCAGTCGCGCGAGTGGGACAAGCTGATTTTTACCTTTCTAAGCAGTTCACCTTTCAAATAAATTTGCGGTTTGCCGCGCTGATCATTGATTACTTCAATATCTTTCCAAAGTGTTTGGCGTTTCTTTTCATCCCACTGTCCAATTCCCGTTCCCAGGGCTTTTGCATAGGCCTCTTTGGCCGCAAATCTTACCGCTAATTCGGGATACTTAATGATTTTATGATTTCGGCAATAATTGATTTCCTGCGTCGTGTAAACTTTATTTAAAAAAGAGACGCCGTATTTTTCAACAGCTGATTTTATGCGGTCGATTTCGATAATGTCGACACCGAGACCTTTTATCATCAGTAAACCGGAGTAATCCAGTCAGCATATTTTGGAGCATCACCGCGCACCGCTTTGAAATATACAGCCTGGAGCTTTTTGGTCACAGGACCAACAAAACCTCCGCCAATTTTCGCCCCATCGACTTCAGTAATGGCCGAGATTTGAGCGCCCGTACCGCAGAAAAACAATTCTGCCGCCGAAAAGAGTTCCTCTTTCTTTATCAAACGTTCAACGACCTCTAACTTCAATTCCTGCCTGGCCAGCTCAATAACTGCTCGACGAGTTATGCCGGGAAGAATGACCTCGCGCAGCGGCGGGGTAATAAGTTTATCGTTTTCTAGCAGGAAAAGATTCTCACCCGAACCCTCGGCAACGGTCCCGTCCGGCGAGAGAAGAATCGCCTCATCCAACCCTTTTTCCATGGCTTCCGCTTTAGCCAGCGAAGAATTAAAATAAGCTCCGGTTATTTTTGCCCCCTGCGGCATCGACTGTGCCCCGATACGCCGCCAGCTTGAGATACAAACCCGGATCCCTTTTTCAATATCAAGATAAGCGCCAAAAGGCGAGATGAAAAGACAAAAATTATCTTCCACTCCGGTTAAACCAAGGCCGATTTTTTCTTGTGATTTATACGCAATTGGCCTGATATAAATATCTTCATGGTAGCCATTTTGTTTAACCACAGCAACTGTTATGTCGATTAAATCATCTAAAGAATATTTGAGTTTTATCCTTAAGGCGGCGGCTGATTTTTGCAGACGTCCATAATGTTCTTTCAATTTTAAAATTAACATCTGTCCCTGATCAGCATTCCAGTAGGCCCGAATACCTTCAAAAACCCCGGTGCCATAGTTGAAGGCATGAGTCATGATCGAAATATTGGCTTCCTTAAAAGGGACAATTTTTCCTTCAAAATATGCAAACTTCATGGTAGATTGATTGTAACACGAGGGGGATTTTTCAGTCAAATATTACATGCTCTCTGGCGCGGAGACGCCGAGCATTTGCAGAATATTGTGGAGCGTGATACGGGAGGAAGCAACCAGGGCCAGCCTGGCTGGATTGCCGATCACCCGACATTTTTCGTAGAAGGAATGAAAAACGGCGGCCAATTCTTTGCCATATTCGGTGAGGCGATGGGTATGGCGCAGACGCGCTGATTCAAAAACAATATCGGGCCAGGTTTGCAGTTTAAACATGAGGGCGCGTTCTTCGGGATGATTCAGCGAACTGAGATCTATGTTCTGTGCTCTGCGTTCGGCGCTCTTTTTAATAATCGAACAGATCCTCGCATGTGCGTATTGGACATAATAAACAGGATTTTCATTGGATTGCTTCTTGGCCAGTTCCAAATCAAAATCAAGATGCGAGTTTACATCGGTCGCCGCGAAGAAAAATCTGGTGGCATCGGCCCCTATTTCATCAATAACCTCTTGCAGGGTCACCATGTCTCCTGTCCGCTTTGACATCCTAACCAGTTCTTTCCCTCTATATAATGAAACTAATTGGCCAATGATGATCTCAAAGCGCTCAATCGGCAGCCCCAAAACTTTGAGCGCTGATTTCAGGCGGTTGACATAACCATGATGATCCGTTCCCCAGATATTAATCAAATAATCATAACCTCGATTAAATTTGTCGAAATGATAAGCAATATCGGCGGCAAAATAGGTCGGACGTCCGTCTTCCCGCATTAAGACGCGATTTTTATCGTCACCCAATTCTTGCGATTTAAACCAGATCGCCCCCTCCTCATTAAATGTCACTCCAAGATCATTTAATTTGGTGACGATTAGCGCGACCTTCCCCTGGTCATGCAAATCATTCTCTCTGAACCAATTATCAAATTTAATTCCCAGCGCCAGTAAAGTTGCTTTCTGCTGGTTGAGTAAATTTTCCAGCATCTCATCTCGCGTCTCCCCTTTAACATCAGCAATATAAGCCCCGCCATAACCGTCTTCTGGAACAGGTTCTCCCGCCCGTCTGGCGCGGACGGAGACCGCTAACTTCTCCACCTGGTTTCCCACATTATTAATGTAAAATTCTGTCTTAACTTCATGGCCAGTTGCTTTCAACAATCGGGCGATAATATCCCCGGCGACAGCCCAGCGGCCATGACCAATGTGCAAGGGACCGGTCGGATTAGCAGAAACAAACTCCAGCAATACCTTGGTGCCGATTGTTGATTTGATTTTCCCCCAATCATCACCTTGTTTTTCGATCTCGGTGATGATCCCTTGCAGATAGGTGTCGGTTAGAAAAAAATTAACAAAACCAGGTTTAGCGGCTTCGATGCGGGTAAAGATATTATTCTTATCAAGATTTTTCAAACTGGCGGCTAACTGTTCGGCAATTTGCCAGGGATTACGGCCGAGCCGTTTAGCGGCAATTAAGGAGACATTGGTGGCATAATCACCCAAATGAGGCTGCGGAGGGATATTCACGACAAAATCCAGATCACCAGGCAAGTCTAATTCCGGCAGGGCTTTACCCAGCAAAGCAGCAATGATTGCTTTAGACATGAGGGAAAATTATTCTTCTTTTTTCAAAATCTCGTCTTTGAGTTCCTGGAATTTACCTTTGCCTTTTTCCAGGGTTTCTTGTAGCTTTTGGCGGGTCTCCTCCCCCTTCTTAGGCGCAAAAAGTAAACCCGCAATAAAACCAATAATCCCGCCGATCGTCAAACTCTTCATTATTTTTCCCATATCATTCAGCCTCCTTATTTTCCCAAAAATATATTTACTGTTTTTCTGATTATGCCAACCAGGTCAATGGCGCAAACTGCTGCTTTAATTTTCTTTGTAACCTCACCTGAAGTTTTCTTGACATCGATTAATATCAAAATTCCAATAATGACGGCAACTGACAGTCCAATTAACAGAATAATACCGGAAAAGATCAGAACATTCAACAAAGTTTCTTGCATATAGCCTGGTATATAAAGAAGAGTATGATATATGCAATATCAACTCTGTCTCATATACTCAGTTTTCACCTCTTTCTTTTTATAATTTCTACCCCGATATATTGGGGTAAATTTGCTATTATCACTGAACCATGTATTTTTGCTA
>JACRKQ010000068.1 GCA_016219705.1 Candidatus Saganbacteria bacterium
CTTTTAATTTGTATGCGTTATTTAGTTATCAATGACCTAGTTCATATGAACTTTTTTAAAATCCGCCAAAAACGGAACAGAGATTCTATGTCCAATTTCAGAAATCAAAAATCACTTGACTTTTATATTGTTAGCTCCTCTGTTATTCGACTAGCAATTGCGCCAGCCCAAATGATTATGCCGAGACCGCTAAGGATGCTGGGAAAAAAGACTGCCAGATCAAATCTTGTTGCTGCAATTGGCGTAATGATAGCCACACCAAAAATTATTTGATAAGTCTTTGTCAAAATATCAATTAAAAATTCTTTATATCGTTTGCTCATAATTTTAATCAATCAACATCTGATTCAGCGCCTGCCCCGGCGGGACAAACGGGAAGACGTTTTCTTCCTCTTCAACCCGAAAATCCATTACGACAGGACGATCTTTAATCGCTAAAGCTTCCTGCAAAGCTGCTTTAACCTGGGCTTTATCGACAATCCTCATGCCGACGGCGCCATAAGCATCCGCAATTTTTACAAAATCGGGATTGTTATGCAGATCGGTCGAGGCATAGCGCCGATCAAAAAGTAACTCCTGCCATTGCCGCACCATGCCGAGATAAGAATTATTTAAGATAGCGATTTTTATTGGCAGGCGATGGTTGACGGCGGTAATTAATTCCTGAATGTTCATCTGAATACTGCCATCGCCGGCAATATTAAAAACGGTCGATTTTGGAGACGCTATCTGAACGCCGATGCTGGCAGGAAAACCAAAACCCATCGTGCCCAAACCGCCTGATGAGACCCAGAGACGCGGTTTTTTGAATTTATAAAATTGCGCCGACCACATCTGGTGCTGGCCGACCTCGGTGCAGATGATCGCCTCGCCGTTGGTCAGCTCATCAATCATTTCAATCACATACTGCGGGCGTAGTTTACTATCATTTTTATAGGCAAAAGGGTATTTATTTTTCCACTCCGTAATTTGCGCCAGCCACGATTCATGTTTCCCAGGTTCAATAGTCGCCTGGCTGATTAAATCTCTTAATACCGAGCGGGCATCGCCGACAATAGGGATATCGATGCGGACGTTTTTTCCAATCTCCGCCGGATCAATGTCGATATGGATATGTTTCGCTTTTGGCGCAAAAGTCGGCAGGTGGCCGGTAACCCGATCATCAAACCTAGCGCCGACAGCAATCAGCAAATCACATTCCTGCACGGCGTAGTTGGCGTAAGCGCTGCCGTGCATACCAAGCATATTAAGCGACAGGCGATGAGTAGCCGGGATGGCACCCAGGGCCATCATCGTCATGGTAACGGGGATATTGCATTTCTCCGTAAACTCCAAAAGCTCCGGGGCGGCTGCTGCGGCAATAATTCCGCCGCCGGCGTAAATTAATGGTTTCTTAGCCAGGGCGATCATTTTCAAAGCTGCTTTAATCTGACGCGGCTGGCCCTCCAGCGTCGGTTTATAGCCGGGAAGATTTACTTCGCTGGGATAATGAAAATCTACCTTGCCATTTTGGACATCAACCGGAATATCGATTACCACCGGTCCCGGGCGGCCAGTCCGGGCGATATGAAAAGATTCCTTGATAACCCGCGGCAGATCTTTGGCCGACTGGAGCAGATAATTATGCTTGGTTATCGGTTGGGTGATGCCGGTAACATCAGCTTCCTGGAAAGAATCTGTCCCAATTTGATTGGTAGCGGCTTGCCCGGTAATGGCGACCATGGGAATTGAATCCATAAAAGCGTTGGCAATTCCGGTCGTTAAGTTTGTCGCTCCTGGTCCAGAAGTGGCCAGGCAGACGCCGACTTTGCCGGAGACGCGGGCGTAGCCATCGGCCGCATGCGCCGCCGCTTGTTCATGACGGGTTAAAATATGTTGCAGGTGTTTTTCTTTATAGAGGGCATCATAGATCGGCAGGACTTTTCCGCCCGGGTAGCCGAAAATGTGCTGGACGCCCTCTTTTTTTAATGATTCGAGTAATGCTTCTGCGCCGGTCAGCTTCATGACGTAATTTTATCATAATCGGAAGATGAATAGCGGATAATATTTGCCCCGGCGGTCAGCCCGGCGCCAAAACCAGATAAAAGAATAATATCGCCTTTGTGGATTCTCCCTTCAGCCAGCGCTTCATCCAAAGCCAGAGGAATAGATGCGGCCGAGGTATTGCCGTACTTTTGCAGATTGACATAAACTTTTTCTTTTGGCAATCCGAGTTTTTTGGAAACATGGTCGATAATTCTCGTGTTGGCTTGATGAGGAATCAACAAATCAATATCGGTGGTTGTCAAATTCGCCTTGGCTAAAACTTGCTTGATCGATTCTTCCAGCGCTCGGACGGCAAACTTGAAAACATTTTTACCGTCCATGGTGATAAAGCGGCCGTTTTTAGCTTCCGGATCGCGCGATCCGCCGCCCGGCATTGTTAAATATTCGCCCAAAGAACCTTCGGCCTTTAACCAGCTGGCGATAATTCCTGAATCGTCTTTACTTGGAGCTAAAACTACGGCGCCAGCGGCGTCACCAAACAAAATGCAGGTGCCGCGGTCCTGCCAATTTAAATATTTGGTCAAAGTGTCCGCGCCAACGACCAAAATATTCTTAAGAGTCCCGTTTTCAATAAAATTGGCGGCGACGGTCAAAGCATAATTAAAGCCGGAACAGGCGGCGGACAGGTCAAAAGCGGCAGCCCGAGCGACTTGCAGTTCTTTTTGTAAAATACAAGCTACAGAAGGGAAAAGAAAATCGGGAGAAGTTGTCGCCACGATAATCAAATCAAGCTGGTTAGCCGCCAGGCCGGATTTTTTTAAGGCTTTGGCTGCGGCTTTAATCGCTAAATCAGAAGTTGCTGTCTTATCATCAGAAACGCGGCGCTGCTCAATACCTGTTCTAGTCCTGATCCATTCATCATTGGTCTCAACTATTCTGGCCAGATCGTCATTGGTGACAATCTTTTCCGGCAGAGCGGAACCGACGCCGATAATCTTCGCCCTCATAAGTTCGCGCCCAACTTTCCGACCATATCGCCTTTGACGGCGGCGATGGTCTCACGGATCGCGCTTTTAAAGGCTGCCGCTTTGGCCCGACCATGAGCTTTAAAAACAGTTCCGTCGATGCCCAGAAAAGGAGCGCCGCCATAATCATCATAGGTGATTTTCCGGCGCAGCCGAAGAAGACTCGGCAGGAGAAAGGCCAGCCCGATCTTATTTAATATCCCTCGGGAAAGCTCTGTTTTTAACATTTTAAAAACTGCTCCGGCGAGACTTTCGGCAAATTTCAAAATCAAATTACCGACAAACCCATCACAAACTACGACATCAACTGTCCCTTGTAAAATTTCTTTCGATTCAATATTGCCGATAAAATTAATCGGCAAGGTTTTGAGCAGCGGCCATGATTCGCGGGTTAATTCGTTCCCTTTTTCCTTCTCTTCGCCGATACTCAAGAGTCCAACGCGCGGGTTAGTGATGTTCATGACGTGCTTGGCGTAGAAGTGTCCCATCAAGGCAAATTGTTCCAGGTGTTTTGGCTTGCAATCAACATTAGCTCCCATATCAAGCAAAAGAACTTTGCCGGAGGGGAGGGGAAATTCCGTGGCGATAGCGGGGCGCTCAATCCCGGCGATCCTCCCAAGTTTAAATAATGCGGCGGCCATCAAGGCGCCGGTATTGCCGGCCGAGACGACGGCATCGGCTTTGCCGTCTTTCACCAGAGCGACAGCGACATTTATAGACGCGTCTTTTTTTGTTTTTACCGATTGGGCGGGAGCTTCGTCCATGCCAATGGTTTCACTGGCGGCGACGACAGAAAGATTGCCTTTATTCTTATAGCGGGCCAATTCCTGGTTGATTTTATCTGGTTGGCCGACAAGGAGAATCTCCGTAGCGAACTGTTGGCTGGCCAGAACCGCGCCTTTGACAGTTTCTACCGGAGCGAAGTCGCCGCCCATCGCGTCGACGGCGATACGGATCACTTAGGGCTGCTCCTTCTTCGGCTTTTTCACCTTGATCTTCAAGACCTGGCGGCCTTTGTAGGTCCCGCAGGCGTGGCAGGCGTGGTGGGGCAGGGTCGTTGCTCCGCACTGCGGACAGCGGCTAAGCGTGGCGGCGGTTAATTTATAGTTCGTCGCGCGTCTTTTGCCCTGGCGTGAATTCGAGTGTCGTTTCTTTGGCACAGGCATATTTTATTCCCCTCTCTTTTTTTACGATGAACTAACATTATAGCGAAAATTTGGCCGGGTTGTCAATTTTAAGGGCGGGGAAACAGCCCTGACGAATAGTATTTGACACCGAAGGGAAAAATTCACTTCAGCAACCAAATTCTTCGCATGATTTTAACAAGGCATGGGAACCCCTTTTCCGCTTAATTTTTTTTGGACTTTACAATCTGGCAGATGTAAAATA
>JACRKQ010000010.1 GCA_016219705.1 Candidatus Saganbacteria bacterium
TTGGCCGCGCCAGTGGTTGAAGGAATAATGTTAATCGCCGCAGCCCGACCGCCACGCCAATCTTTCTTGGAAGGACCATCAACTGTCTTTTGTGTTGCGGTATAAGCGTGGATCGTGGTCATTAAACCAGTTTCAATCCCGATCCCTTCTTTTAACAAAACATGTACAACCGGGGCTAAACAATTTGTCGTGCAGGAAGCGTTGGAAAGGATGTGATGCTTGGCGGGATCATATTCACCATCATTAACTCCCATAACAATCGTTTTGACATCGCCTTTACCTGGAGCAGAGATAATAACTTTCTTCGCACCGGCGGCTAAATGGCCTTTGGCTTTTTCCGAGTCAGTGAACAAACCGGTTGATTCGATAACATATTCAACCCCTAAATCTTTCCAGGGCAAACCACTGGGCTCTTTGGTCGCCATCACGCACTTGATCTTGCTGCCGTTGACCACCAGCACATCGTCACCATCCGTCCCCAACGTCCCTTTGAACCGGCCATGGACCGAATCATATTTCATCATGTAGGCAAAATATTTCGCGTCAGTGCAAATATCGACTACCGCCACGACCTCGATTTCTTTCCCGAGAACCCCTTTTTCCACCAGCGCGTGCAAAACCTGCCGCCCGATCCGCCCGAAACCATTGATCCCAATTTTCTTAGCCATTTTTCTCCCCTTTCTGATTTTGGAAATTTTTTATTTTTAAATTATAGCATCGATTTATTAGGGTTGCAAATTTCTGGTAATTCTTTATAATATATTTAATAATAATGGAACGAAAATTATTGTTCACGTTTTTATTTGTCTTATTGCTCCCCTTTTACGCTTGCGGTTGGAACCAAATCAATATTTCTTTTTCTCACCCCGCCAACACCCCCTACTTCATCGGACAACCGGAATGCAACATCGACGGAGAAGAATTCACCACCATCATTTTAAGGATTAAGGCGGAGAGAGGCGGTCCGGCGAGACTATTTTGGGCGACAAATTTTGATCCAAAAATGAATGAGCCCAAAAGCCTCTCTTTTTCGATCGACAGCTCAAATGACTTTAAAGAATATGCCTTTAACCTGCGCCGGCAGAATCCTTATTGGACGGGCTTTATCGGACAGGTTCTGATTTTTCCGGACGAAACAACTGAAGGGCTTGAAATCAAAGCGACAGCAATCCATGACGATATAATAACCAATCTTAAATCCGGCTGGCGGGAATTTTTTGTTTTTGAAGCTCCTCAATTGCGGTCGGTTAATTTTATCTATGGGCCAAAGGTTAATGGGGTTTCTATGAATTTATATCTCTATTATTTAGCGATCATTTCAGCGGCATTTATTTTATTAAGCGCGTTCATTAAGTCTCAAAATATAGCTGTCGCTCTAAAACTTGGCGCCAAAAAGACAATTATAATTTGTTTGTTTTTATGGCTGGCCCTGGATGCCCGGATTTTATTGGACCAGGCTCGGACAGTCCGGCTTGATTTCCAGACATTTTACGGCAAAAGCCTCGAGGAAAAAAGAGCGGCTATCACCTTGGGGGATTATTATGATTTTTTAAAATTTGCTGACGCAAAAATACCGCGCGGCTCCGGTTTTAATCTCCTTTTTTTACCGCAATATTATTATTTGGAAAAAGCCAATTATTACCTATACCCGACGCATTATGATAAAAAAGGCGATTATGTCCTGGTATATAATGCAGACGACCAGGCAGCTGATTATATAAAGGCTGGCTACAAAATTCTGGCCGTATACAAAAAAGGAGAATATATTTTAAAGAAATGATTGACTATTTCAAATTATTTTTTGCAATATTGTATCCGACTTTTATCGGGTTTGTTTTTTTATCCGTCTTTATTCCCAGAAAAGACGTTCTCTCGAATATGGAGAAGCTCGCTTTATCTTTTTTAATCGGCAGCGGCGGTTTATCCCTGGTTATATTCTTGCTTGGCGCCTGTAAAATCAAGCTGATCTTAGTAAATATTCTCATCGGATCCGCCATAATCCTGGCGCCGCCCCTTTATCTAAGCCTTAAAAATAAAACACTGACCATTACCGCCTCGTCTTGGATCAAGATAAAAAAATTCACCTGGTTTGAATTGATATTATTGGCTTTAATTTTCATCCGAGTTTCTTTCGTGCTTTTTGAAAATTTAAGCAAACCGGTTATAAGCGTTGACGCCTTTGCCAACTGGAGCTTGCGCGCCAAGGCTTTCTTTTTTGACAGCGGCTTGCTGTTAAACCAAAAAGGCGCCTTTTTCCTGGGCGGCGGAGCGGTTTTTTATCCGCTCAATATCCCACTTGTGGAAACATGGATTTTTAATGTTCTGGGTTATTGGAATGACGAGCTTATTAAAATCATATTTGGTTTGTTCTTTTTAGCGCTTATAACAATATTTTACAGTGCGATCAGAAGGGTTAGTGCCCGGCCGGTCGCGCTGTTCTCCACATATTTGCTTACCACGCTTCCGCTGCTTGTCCATCACGCCACTATTGAGTACGCGGACTTTCCTCTTAGCGTATATTTTACCGCTTCGGCGCTATTTTTATTAAATTACTTTGATTCAAAAAACAACAAGTATCTTTATCTTTCCGCCATATTGGCCGGCATAGCCGCCTGGACAAAGACGGAAGGCGTCCCCTTATTGTTGATAAATCTAGTTGTACTTGGCATTTTCTATATCAGATCGAAACAAGAATTATTAGCGGCCGCTAAAAATATTTTTTATTATATTCTGGTGGCGCTGATCTTTAAGCTGCCATGGTCAATTTTTAATTGGGCCTATCATATCCCCAAAAGCATTTATCAACAGATTGAATATGAAAAAATATTCATCAATCTTGATCGCCTGCCAGTAATTTTAAGTTATTTTTACAATAAAATGTTCTTCTACGGCCATTGGAACATTGCCTGGTTTGTTTTTGTCGTTGTCTTAATTCTCTCGTTTAATCGTTTAAAAGAGGCGCGGTTTTTTTATCCTTTCATTTATATTCTGTTATTCCTGCTGGCTTTTGGCACAATGTATTACATCACAGAAAATTATGTTTGGCTGCTGGATGGGACAACATTAAACAGAAATACCTTGCTAATCATGCCGCTGGTCATATTTTTTATTGCCATTAACCTGCAAGATTTGCTTGCCCCGCCCCCATTGTCTGGCCAACCAAAAAAGAAAAGAAAAAAATGAAAGCCCATCTTTTATCCATCATCATCCCAGTTTATAACGAAGAAAGCCACATAGAAGAAGTCCTTGCCAAGATCAAGGCCGCAAAACTACCGGTCAATGTCGATCGGGAAATAATCATCATTGATGATGGCAGCAGCGATCGGACGCCATATATTCTTAAAAATTTTATAGGGGATAAAAATATCATTGTCTATTCTTCGGCCTCAAATTCCGGCAAAGGAATGGCCATTAGGATCGGCATTACTAAAGCCCGGGGAGATATTATCCTTATTCAAGACGCAGACCTAGAATATAATCCTGATGAATACACAAAACTTTTAGCGCCCATCTTATTGGGACAAGCTAAAGTTGTTTATGGCTCACGATTTAAGGGCCATATTATCGGGATGCGTTTTGCTTATCGCCTGGCAAATTCAATTTTAACGCTAATGGCGAACTTATTATTTGGCGCCAAGATTACCGATGAAGCTACCTGTTATAAGGTTTTTTTAGCTGAAGTTTTAAAAAATATTGAACTGAACTGCCGGCGCTTTGATTTTTGTCCGGAGATTACGGCCAAACTTTTAAAATCTGGTTATAAAATTCATGAGGTCCCGATCAGTTACAGATCGCGTTCGGTTGAAGAAGGGAAAAAAATCAGTTTGAAAGACGGTTTCTCCGCCGCCTGGACGTTAATAAAGTATCGATTTGCCAACTAACCAATGAAAGATTTCAATAAAATCGATTTTCTTATTCAGAAAAGAAGAATTAAGCTAATAGAAAACTTTGTGCCGCCAAACTCCTATATTTTAGATATCGGTTGCGGCTATTATCCGCAAAACTTGATCAATCTACGCCAAAAGATTAAACAAGCCGTTGGCATTGACAAAGACATTCCTGACACAGTCTTAGCCCCTAACATCCGTTTTATCAAAACAGAGTTTAAAACAATAATCCCCTTGCCGAACAACGAGTTTGACTGCGTGTTAATTTTAGCCGTCTTGGAGCATCTTGATCATCCGCCGGAGATAATCCGTGAATGTTATCGGGTTTTGAAACCAGGCGGGAGAATAATTATCACCATCCCCACAAATTATTCTAAAGCGATTTTACTTATCTTGGCATATTTGGGTTTAATTAGCAAAGAAGAGATCTTTGACCACAAACATTATTTTCGCAAAGAAGAGATCAATAAAATGCTGCTCCAGGCTAAGTTTAAAAAAATTATCGGCCGATCTTACAACTTTGGCATAAACGCGCTCTTTGTTTTTGAAAAGTGACCATTAGAACTTCTCTCTCTTGTAAATTTTCGCCGTTAGCCCTAGGTCCGGAAACTCTTTGGCGGCGGCCAGTTTGATATATTTCCCTTTTAACATGGCTGGCCCGATTTCCAGCCAGCGTCGTTCCAGCCAATCTCCAGCCCTAGCATAAGGAGATTGAGAATCAACCTCTATATCAAGGAAATAATCAGATTGCCAGAAATTATTTTTAACCAGGGGAAGATCGTTGATACTAAATACAGGGGCTAACCACCCCTGGCCCTGAAAATGCCAGTAAATCACATATGGGCTTAATTCAGCAAAACTGATCATGGTTGAGATTGATTTGTTTTTTTCAATATTTGAACTAAAAAACGTTAAAACATCCTGGAAACTTGATTTTGGAGTGGTTTTAAAATCAGAATATATTGCCCCTTGCTCCATAGGATAAGTAAATGCCGGCCGTTTCGCTAAACCAAATAAAAATGGCGGGGAAAATTTATTTAAACTTTCTTTATAAATAACAAACATTATCGATCGATTCGCAACTTCTTTAGTATATCTAGTTAGGCTTAAAGAATCGGAAGCAACTAAAACAAGTAATAAGATGAAAACAAGAGCATAATTAGATGTGAATTTAAGAGATTTAACATAATCAAAGAATAGAACAACGAAATAGGCTAATAATAAGAAAACAAGCGGGCTGGCGGTTGATAAATACCTTTCTTGAATATTGTTCGATGAAATATAGCTTATAAACAATAAGTTGGTCCAAAACAACAAAGATAT
The DNA here is from genome assembly GCA_016219705.1 of Candidatus Saganbacteria bacterium. Lineage (GTDB taxonomy): Bacteria > Margulisbacteria > WOR-1 > O2-12-FULL-45-9 > O2-12-FULL-45-9 > JACRKQ01. The sequence goes on from JACRKQ010000010.1 coordinate 5,211, forward strand.
AAGCCTTATCTTCTTGTCCTTAAAAAACCAAAAAGAGACAAATAATGAAAACAATAATCCTAATCCAATCCACAGCGAAAAAGTGTAGCTCGTAATAAGTGATTGCGTATAAAATATCATCGCCTTAATAAAACCAGCTATTGGAGAGAAAGAGGGATCAGACAAGCTCTGCGTTCTAAAAAGAACCCCCAAACCATATTTTCGCTCAAACGGCGGCATTGCCCACCACAAGATAAAAAGAGGCAAAAAACCGGCTATTATCAAAATATTATTTACAATCCAGGCAATTAGTTTGTTGTCATTGCTAAAAACAAGTGACAAAAGATTATTTTTAATCGCAACTTTTGGCTGTTTTTTGACATATTTATTCTGTTTTACCGGTTCAATTTCCGACGGTTTTTGATTTATTCCCCATAATAAAGAGAGCTGAAAAAGACCAACCCCAAAGATCAGTTGCAGCGCAAAATTTGATTTTGCCCAGTAGGCAATACTTAGTAATGCCCCCAAACATAAATATTTCCATGCAGTTTCAATTAAAATAAACTTGATCATAAAATAGGCCAGTAACAATAGAATAAAAATTCCCAGCATCTCCTGCATATTCACCGTAGCTAAATGCAATAAAATCGGCGAAGACAGAAATAGAGAAAGACCGATCAAACCAATAAGCCAGCCCTTTTCCTTAGAAAGTTTCCGTCCTATAAAAAAGACCAGGATGGAAGATAGAAAAAACAGCAAAAGACTCGAAGCCCTAGCAGAAGCATAAGAAAAACCGAACAAGCAGAGAAATATCCCGTCAAGCCAGGAATGGATCGGCATCCACAAAGCCTGGTTATTTGTGTGCTCCCAAAACATCCCCCAGTCCGACGTTCTTAAATCATTATATATCTGCATCCCGTATAAACCGTGATGTGATTCATCCCAGAGGAAAACATCCAGCGGCGAAAGAAATTGGAAATAAGCATATAGACATGCCAGCAAAGTTAAAACCATTGCTATCAAGAAAGAATGTTTTTTAATCATTTGCGCTCCTGAAGGAAAATTTTTTATGCCCATAATAGCTAAAAATCACGTTAATAACAGTTAACCCCGCTAAAGCCCAAGGAGGCGATATTTTTAAAAGCTCCACCCCGATTGGCAGCAGCGCAAAATTTACGGCCAGGGCCGCTCCATAAACCAGGTAGAAACGAAGATACTCCTGCCAATAATTGCCGCGTGTCTTAAAAACAAAAATCTTATAGCCGATATAAGCGTTGGTTATGGAGAAAACATTGCTGATCACCAGCAAAAATAAGTAGTGAATCTTCACTGATAGCAAGCAATAAAGGCCCACGAAGGTCAAATAGCCAAAAACGGTATTCCATATTCCAACCAACAGATAATTAATTTTCTCCTGATGCCGCTTGTACAATTGGCGCATTAAAAGTTTATGCGCTCCTTTTCGATCACCAACGGCCGCTTTTGGACCTGGGTATGGATCGAACCAATATACTCACCGATAATACCGATAAAGAAAAGCTGGACAGCAGAGAAGAAAAAGAGCCCGATTACCAGCGGAGCCATCCCAGCATCAAAATTATTCCAAAAAACCAATTTGTAGATCAAATAGCCCAGCGCCACCACCACGCTCGACAGCGCCACCACAAAACCCAGCATTGTCGCCAGCCGCAGAGGGACCTTAGAATGATTGGTAATCCCCAGCATCGCCATATCGAAAAGGGTATAAAAATTATTTTTTGTTTTGCCTTTTTTACGCGTCGGCTGGACATACTCGATTTTGGCAACAGAAAACCCTAAATCACTAATTAACCCACGAAAATAAGGATAGGGGTCATCAATCCTCCGTAACTCCTCTATAACTCGCTGGTCATAAAGGCCAAAACCGGTAAAATTAGGAATCTGTTCAACTTCTGACAAATTACTGATTAAACGATAAAACAAATTTCGTATGGCAAACATCAACCGCGACTCCTGGCTCCCTTTTTTCACCCCAACTACAACTTTATATCCGGCTTCCCATTTCTTAATAAAATTATTGATCATTGTCGGAGGGTCTTGCAAATCAGCCGCCAAAGAAACGATAACATCTCCCTTGGCCTGTAAAAAAGCATGATAAGGGGACCGGATATGGCCAAAATTCCTCGTATTAACAATAATTTTAACTTTTTTATCCGTCGCCGCAATAGATTTTAAAATTTCAACCGTTTTATCTTTTGAAGCATTATCAATAAAAATATGCTCATAAGCATAATCTTTTAATTCGGAAAAAACAGCCTTAACCTGCAGGTAAACTTCCGCAACATTGGCTTCTTCATTGAAACAAGGGGTAACGATACTAATTAATTTCATTTAAACCCTCCAAAACAGCTTTTACTTCCATTGCTTTCAAATCATTAACCCGGATCATTTCATAATTATCTTTCATCATGATCAGAGCCAGATCATTACCAAGTCTCTTCTTGTCATTTTCCATCGCTCGAACAACATTATTACTGTCGAATCTTATCTTATCAAGATTGATTTTTAAGAATGGAAATAAAATCTTCCTTCGTATATAAAGGCTATTTTCAATCGACAGCAAATTTCGGCTAACTGCCACAGAATTTGCCAAAATCATACCTAAAATAACCGCTTGACCATGAGAAATTTTAAAATTTGTAACCGATTCCAAGGCGTGGCCAAAACAATGCCCAAAATTGAGAATATTGCGTCGGCCTTGATCAAACTCATCTGCCTCAATATAACCTTTTTTAATAAACAAGGAACGATGAATGGCATTTGATAAAACAGATTCTTCTCTCTTAAAAATATAAGGGATTTCTGTTAGTAGTTTGTTAACGGCCTCTTCCCCACCAATAAGATGCAATTTAACTAACTCCCCAACCCCACTAAAAAAAACATCATCCTCTTGGGTAGTTAAAAACCTCGTATTAACGTATATCTCATTAGGAGGATAGAATGTTCCCAGCAAATTTTTAAAGCCCTGATAATTAAGTGAGGTTTTAGCTCCTATACAACTATCACATTGGGCCAACATAGTTGTCGGAACAAAAACCCATTTGATCCCTCTATATAACGTGGAAGCAACAAAGCCTGTTAAATCTTGAAGAATTCCCCCACCGATAGAAACCAACGCAGCATTTTTCTTAGCTGCCTGTTTTATCATTTCGTCATAAATTGGCCGCAAACCATCCAACGATTTACAAGCCTCGCTAACTTCATAAACAAGAACGCTGTCTTTGGGGAGAACTGACAATAACCCTGCCCGATGGAACTTCCACACATTAGAATCAATCACAAAAATAACATTCGGAATACTTATTAAATTACCTAGAAAGCCATCAGAATCATCAAAATCGACAAAATAATTTTTTATATTAGACTTTAATGGAATTCGCGTTAAAGACACGTATAACCACCATCAATAACAATTGTTTGGCCGGTAATATAAGTATTATTGTCAGAACAGAGAAAAGAGATAAGTTTGGCAACTTCCTTTACATCAGCTAACCTTCCCAACGGAATATTGGCAGTTATTTTTTTTATCTCCTCATCAGATAAATTTTTTCGCGTCAATTCCGTATCAACAAAGCCAGGGGCAACGGAATTTACCAAAATATTGTGGGGAGCCAACTCCACCGCCAAGGTGCGACTGAGGGCATTGAGTCCAGCCTTAGCCGCACCGTAAATTCCTCTTTTGGGTTTTGCTACTACACTCCAAATAGAACTAACGTTCACAATTTTGCCATAATTTTGCTTTATCATGAGAGGAATAAGCCCTCTAATTAATCTAACAGGAGAAAGGAAGTTAACCCTCATAATTTCTTCAATCTCTTTATCAGGCAAACTGGCTATTTCTCCCAGAGGATTAATGCCAGCGTTGTTCACCAAAACCGAGATCGGGATATTGATCTGCTTAATAAAGGCATCAATTGAAGCGTCTGAGGCAAGATCCAGCGTTCTACGAGATGGGGTTAATACGTCAAAACCATCCTCAATCAGTTTAGCCGCAATTTCCTTACCAATACCTCTGCTTCCGCCAGTAACTAAGGCTCTCTTTTTATTCATACGCCCCACCCGCTTCTTTAATTAATTTGTCATAGCGGGATTGCAGCATAACGATGCGCTGTTTATCTTCTTCATAAATCATGCCATAAAAATCTCTCTTGTTTTTCAACCACATTAATTCAAAACCAACCGCCTTTAATATTCCTTTATCGGCAGTAGAACCAAGCGCTTCCGGACATTGAAAAATAACTTTTCTGGTTTCATAACGATCGAGGACGTCTTTGGGTAACCGCTTAAAAAACGGCAAAGACACGGCCGAAACCCCGCCGCCAACAACACATTCTAGGTCTCGTTTTTTTGCCTCGACAAACAGTTTCTCCGCCACATTATAAATTTGTTCTGAGTTAATGTCTTCCCTGGTTAAACCCATTGAACCAGTCATATCAACCCGGCCTAAAACAATGCCATTGAGATCACCAATTTCCGGCAAAGCCAACATCTTTTCAAATTTTTGATAACCATCGATTGTTTCAATATTGATAAAAAAAGAGACATCTTCTCTTTCATCTACCGGGAACACCAGTTTGGTCGCCGCTAAATATTTTTTAAGCGCATAGGCCGATTCAATCATTGGAGCAACAATTCTTGACACACCAATAGACCGGCAATCGTACATATCTTTTAATGCCTCACACCCACCAATCTTGATGGTTAAACCCAAGCCCGCATGACTAACCACATCTTTCAGGCGCAGGGCTTCTTCCATTCTGGTCCCCTCTGCTTCAAATTCAGCTTTTATTCCTCTTACCCAGAAATTTTCCTTCAAATCCTTTAAAACATCAACCATTTTTTGCTCAAGTTTATTCATATTATTTTCTCCACCTTTCTATTATTTTCTTCCCAAGGCTCAATTATCATATTCTCCATAAATTCGTCTCTCGGCAAAAAAGGAAACATATCTTCTAATGGTTTGGAAACCATTCGACCATCGGGCAATTTCTCCGAAGAGAGCTTAGGTTCAAACTTATAATCTGGCTTCAATATTACTTCACACACCAGCGGCCCCGCCCTTTTCATTATTGACTGTAAATCAGACAACAAAGTTTGCTGATTTGCTAAGCGCATAGTTGGTAAACCATAAGCCCCAGCCACCTTAATTATATCAGGACAAGAGACTCCAGACTGCTCACAGCAGGCAACACGTCTTCCTTCAAAAAACGCATCTTGGGTTTGCTTAATAGAAACATAGCCACAATTATTCAAGACAAACAGCTTGATTGGCAATTGATGATGAGCCACTGTTTGTAATTCCTGAATATTCATCTGAAGACTGCCATCTCCCGCTAGACAAATAACTGGACGTTTCCCAGCAGCAATACAGGCACCAATTGCAGCAGGCAAATCATACCCCATAGAAGCGCAACCGGAATTCCAAAAGATTCGCTGACCTCTTTTAACTTTACCTGCTTGAAACAGAGCCACACAAGCGGTTCCGTTCCCCGCAACAGCAATTGATTCATTAGGCATAACCCCAGTTAATAGATCCATAAAAACATAGGGATCAATTAAACCGCTAATTTTTACTTTTTCAGACGTGACAACCGGATATCGCTTAGTTTTTTCGCGCGCCCAGATCAACCAAGACTGGTAATCTGGTAATTTTTTTCTATTTAAAGTTTTGGATAGTTTTTCAATAAAAACTTTCAGATCTGCACAAATCGCCAAATCAGGTTTAATCGTTGGTTTCTGCAATTCCGCCGGATCGATATCAACAATAATCTTGTATGAGGACCGAGCATAAGTCGGCCAATTATAGCTGATCTGTCTAATATTATTTCTCGAACCTAATGAAATCAAGAAGTCGGCATTTTGTAAAGTAAAATTCCCTCCCCTGTCTCCAATCGTTCCGGGATGCCCAATGAATAACGGGTGATCACTGGAAACCAGATCAAAACCATTAAATGTCGTTAAAACCGGAATTTGCAACTTATTAATCAAAGATAAAAATTCGGTTTTAGCACCCGACAAACGGATCCCATGTCCAGCTAAAATCACCGGGCGTTTTGCCGATAGCAGTTTTTTAATTAATTTGTCTACTAATTTATCAAGTTGTTGTGATCGTTGTTTTTTGGCGGGCTTGAAACCTTTTAGTTTTCTTTCATCGACCAGCGCCGCTTGAATATCAAGAGGAATATCCAGCCAGACAGGGCCAGGCCGCCCATGAGTCGCTAAGTAGATAGCTTTTTCAAGATGACAACGGATAGATTGGTGATCTTTAACCATAACCGCATATTTTGTCACAGGCCGAACTATATCGACAATATTAATCTCCTGGTCTCCTACTTGCCGCAACCCTAATTTCGGATAGGCCGCAATGGTTGTCTCCTGCTTTACCTGACCGGAAAGATATAGGCAGGGAACCGAATCGAGCCATTGACCAATAACTCCAGTCAAAGTGTTAGTTCCTCCAGGACCACTCGTCACAACAACAACTCCCATTTTGTCAGATGTCCTAGCATAACCTTCGGCCGCCATCGCCGCCGCCTGCTCGTGATGGGGACAATAATATTTTAATTTGGGATGTTTGCCGACTGAGTCAACTAAGTGCATCGCTCCACCACCGGAAATCATGAAGATATCCCGCAGGCCAAGCGAGGCTAAAGAATTACAAATATAATCGGTTAATTTAATCATTTATCCACCAGTAACGATTCTTGTTTTATCATTGATTTATTGTCAGCATACCATTGATACAGCCGAGCAACTGCTTTGTCAATTGACAAAAAGCTTAACTTCTTCATTTCGCTCCGTAAACGGGTATTATCGCCGCTATATTCCACGCCCATCTCTGACTGAGCAACCTTGATGGGCAAATCTTTCCCGGATATTTTTTTCACTTGTTCTGCCAGGGTTAACAATTCAATAGCGTGGTCAGGGGTGACATTAAAAGCTTTCTGACTGGAATCATTTTCGATAAAATGCTCAATCACCGGCGGCAGGTCATCAATATAAATATAATCAAACTTACGATTCTGCTTCATAGTCAGCGGCAGATCAAATAACGCCTTACAGATCATATTGGAAATCAAACGAATGGCGTAATCTTCATATTTTCCAAAAATACCAAAAATGCGCAACTCAACGATGTTTTTATGCGTTTCAATATACTTGGCTGCAATATATTTGGAAAAACCTCCTTCATCAATTGGCACATGAGCATCAAAATATTCTTCCTTCATTTTTGGCTGATAATGACGTTGATCGTAGACCAACCCAGAACTTAAATAAATCATTTTGCCGAAACAGTCAGCATTACGCGCCAGATTAAAAAAAATCCGACAGTTATCATAAAGCTGGTTGCTGGAATCCTTGGCATTGCGGTGGCCAGGCTTCACAGCAGAATGAATAACAATATCAACAGAATTTACTTTTAAGTAATCTCTCACAGCCTTCTCATCTAACAATTCTAGTTCGGCGTGAGTTGGTGCCAGAATCTGATATTTTGCTCCTAATTGTTCAATAACATTGCGTCCAATAAAACCGCTGCCACCTAAAACCAAAAGTTTCATTTTCCTCATTATGTGCAAAATTCCTTGATTATCTTTATCATATACTGTAATGTCCCAAAGGACATACCCGGATAAACTCCCACCCAAAAAGTTTGATTCATAATTAAATCTGTGTTAATTAAATGCCCAACGACCCGATAACCTTCTCCCGTTTTTCGCATCTCGTCAAAACAAGGATGTTTTACCATGTTCCCAGCAAAGAGCATTCTGGTCTGAATCCCTTTAGCTTCTAAGTGTTGAACAATTTTATCTCGATTAAACTTAACTCCAGACTTAACCGTCAATAAAAAACCAAACCAGCTTGGATCGGAATTAGCTGTCGGTTCCGGCAAAATAAAATGATCTGACAAATCAGATAGCCCCGATCTTAATGTTTGCCAATTATTTTTCCTGGCTTCAATAAAACCAGACAGCTTCTCCAGCTGAGCACAACCAATCGCCGCCTGCATTTCTGTCGCCAATAAATTGTAGCCAAAATGAGAATAAGTGTATTTATGGTCATAACCATAAGGAAGAGCACCTAACTGCCGCTTGAAGCGTTTTTTACAGGTATCATCTTTTCCGGATGGACACCAGCAATCTCGTCCCCAGTCCCGGAGAGAATTTACAATTTTATTTAGCAACGGATCGTTCGTATAGACGGCTCCCCCCTCACCCATCGTATTATGTAAAAACACCCCTAAGAATCCGCCATAAAAGTTTTCTTGACCAGGAACAGAAAAGTCATAAACATATTCGTTCGCTTCATAGTCAATTTTTTGGACACTCCTTACCCTTAAAAAACTTACGTCCCCAGTAATTAATGAATATAAGTCTTTATTTGAAGCTACATATTGCGCCAGTCTTTTGCAGGAAATAACTTTTTGTTTTTTATTAACACTAATATATTTTCTAAATATGCTCAATAAAGGGATCTGCAAGGCAAAATTATTTCTTTCTTTAATATTTTTTTTGATAATAGTATGTTTTCCATAAACATAGCCACTAAAACTCAATGTATAATTTTCATTCCCCTTAGTCAAACGCCCAGCAATTATCTTGTTTTTTTCGATATTCCTGCGATAAAAAGAAGCGCTAATACCTATTCTTGACAATAAATACTGAAAATCATTTAATAAGTCCTTAGAAACGCTTGTGACATCAATATTATTAGTGTTATCCGATTTATTCCTCATAGAACCATCACCCTTAGTATAACCATAGACAAAGGCTTTGATACAAGCAGCATCACTGTGATAAAGGAACCAGGGCAGGCGTTTGTTTTTAGCCCCTTTTTTGATCCCAAAAATCTCTAAAAATACGATCTCCAGATTCTTTGATTGAATTTTAACCACGGCAGAATGATCTTTTTCCCTAACAGTCACCGGCAAATCAAATAAAGACCTGACGATATTTTTTACGTCCCTAATTAAATCTTTTTCTTGCCTATTAAAAGAGAAGACTAAGCCATTCTGGTAAGAACCCTCGGCAATAAAGTAACCAAGCAAGCGGCAAAGTTGTTCATTGATAAGTAAACGAGCTGGAATTTTCTTGCTGGATTGAAAAATGCCAACTTTAACATCGTCATTTTCTAAGTTGTATTCTTTTAAATATTTAATCGGCAGCGAGTTCCTGTCTTTAAGCTGCCATCTATAATCAGCATTTTTAACGTATTTTAAGTTGGCATGAGAAAAACCTGATATATACGCATTTTTGTTTTTAAAATGCTCTAAAATATCTATATGATGTATTTCACCTGGTGTGGGGATATCGTTAGTTGCAACAACAAAATCATCTTCAGTTATTAGATCGGCGCGTTTCGGTAATATTTTTGCAGAATTATTGTCTAAGACAAACACGCTGTGATCTTCAGTCACTTCCACCGTTCTGCCATGCTGGCAAACAATTTTCAACATTTTTTTTGAGCCTAGTTTGTGTCTCAAAATAGAAAAAGGAGCAATCCAATTAACTTTATTTTCATTATTAAAAGATAATATTTTTATTGTTTCCAGTTTATCCGCATACAGCTGAAATATTTGTTCAATATTATCCAATTTCCAACGCCCATTCTCATCTAAATATGGAATTGGCGTATTTTTCGAACAACTCATATGGTGCGGTGGATAAAAGCTTGACGTCCCGATATCTCCAATTGTTCCAGTATAATGCCATTTATCGTCTAATTTATATTTTGAGCCTAGAGAATCACAATTATCCTCAATTAAAAATAATTTATGCTTATCACAAAAGCTTTTGACCGCCGCCAGATCAAAGGGATTGCCTAAAGTATGGGCCAGCATAACCGCTTTAGTCTTTTTAGATAAAGCTTTTTCAAGTTGTGAACAATCAATATTATATAAAGGCAAAGAGACGTCAACAAAGACAGGGACCGCACCGTATTGAATAATTGGGGCAATCGTCGTCGGGAAACCCGCCGCCACCGTAATAACTTCATCTCCAGGCTTAACCCGTCGATCCCCTAACTTAGAAGACGTAAGAGCCATAAAAGCCAAAAGGTTGGCCGAAGAACCGGAATTAACCAATGAACAATATTTTATCCCTAAAAACTTCGCAAAATCTTTCTCAAACTGATCGGCATATCTTCCAGCCGTCAGCCAAAAATCAAGAGAGGCATCAACTAGATTCGTTATCTCTTTTTCGTCAAACACCCTGCCTGCATAAGAAATTTTATCCCCCGGGTTAAAAGATTTTTTATTGGCATGATAATGCCGGTAATATTCTTCAACCAAAGCTTTAATTTTTTGTCGCAATTCTTTTTCAGACATCCAGATATTCCTTAATTTGTGCCAAACAGACCACTCTTAAATCTTTTTGCGATTGATAGGCCTTGGTCCATTCAACAATTTTGGCTACAGCAGTTTTTAAGCGCCAGCGCGGCTGCCAGCCCAATTGTTTTTTTGCTTTGGCGCTGTCCAATCGCAAATAGGCCGCTTCGTGCGGATGTTTCCCTTTATCAATACTATAGCCGGCTCCCTCTCCCCATTGCCGGCATAACTCTTTGAGCAAAATTTCAACTGAACAATTATCTTTTTTGTCTGGGCCAAAATTCCAGCCGCCCGTATATTTTCGTTCTGTTTTGAAAAGCTTTTCGGCTAACAAAAGATAACCAGACAACGGCTCCAAGACATGCTGCCAAGGTCGCAAAGCTTTAGGATTTCGAATTTTAATTTTCTCCCCACCAAGAATCGCTCTAATAAAATCAGGGACTAATCTATCAGTTGCCCAGTCTCCCCCGCCAATAACATTGCCCGCGCGAGCAGTCGCCGCATTCATCCCGTAAGATTGTCGATAGGCAGACGTTACTAATTCGGAACAAGCTTTACTGTTCGCGTATGGGTCATAGCCACCTAAAGGATTATCTTCTCTAAATTTATTGGCCCTTGATCTCTGCTCATAAACTTTATCCGTTGTCACATTGATAACAGCTTTAACACTCGGGCAGCGCCGCGCCGCTTCCAATAAATCAACCGTCCCCATAACATTGGTAGCATAAGTAGCAACAGGAATCTTATAAGATTCTCTCACGATTGGCTGAGCGGCCAGGTGCATTACAATTGCTGGTTTTGCTGCCAAGAGAGATTTTTCTAACTTATCTAAATTACGAACGTCGCCAATAACAGATTCCATCTCTTTATCAAGGCGGCACAGCTCAAATAAACTCGGTTTAGTCGGCGGCCGCAGGGCATAACCGGAAACATCCGCGCCCAACATCTTGAGCCACAAGCACAACCAGGCCCCCTTAAAACCCGTGTGGCCCGTAACAAAAACTTTTTTGCCTTTCCAAAATTTATCTTGCAAATTATTTCCAAACTCTCCAAGGAGCCTGCCCTGTTTGCCATAAATTTTCGAGAATATTCTTTTCGCGCAGTGTGTCCATCGGCTGCCAGAAACCGTCATGCCGATAGGCCATTAGCTGGCCGTCTTTAGCCAAATTGGCCAGCGGTTCCTTTTCCCACAGAACATCATCTCCGTCAATATAATCCAAAACTTTGGGCTGCAGCACAAAAAAACCAGCATTGATCCAGGAATTATCGCCGCTCGGTTTTTCCTGAAAAACTTTTACTTGTCCTTGCTCATTAATATCCATAGCTCCAAACCGCCCCGATGGCTGGGCCGCTGTAACCGTCGCCAGTTTGCCGCTAGCCTGATGAAACTTTACCAACTCAACTATATTTACATCGCCCAATCCATCCCCATAGGTCAACATAAATAGTTCACTATTAAGATATTCCTTAATCCGTCTCATTCGGCCTCCGGTCATCGTTTCTAACCCTGTATCAACTAATGTAACTTTCCAAGGCTCGGCCTTATGATTATGAATGGAAATCTCACCGCCGGCCTTAAAATCAAAAGTCACATTTGATTCATGCAGGAAATAATTGGCAAAATACTCTTTAATTTGATAGCCCTTATAGCCTAAACAGATCACAAAATCATTATAGCCAAAATGCGCGTACGTTTTCATAATATGCCAAAGAATCGGTTTTTCCCCGATTTCGATCATCGGTTTTGGTTTGAGCGCCGATTCCTCGCTAATTCTCGATCCCTGCCCCCCGGCTAAAATAACAACTTTCATCTTAAAATCATACTCCTTTGATATAATATAAATATCTTTTGCGCACCAAATTTTTCATAAACACATCTATAAACTCCGGACGTCAGCTTCTTGTTTTAAATTCTAAATAAACCAAAAGTCTTGATATAATGCCGGTTTTTTTTTTATCAATTCTTCGCCATACTTCTTTTTATCCCAATAAAAATTAGCGTAAATATTTTGAATTGGTTTTATAATTTTTGCATTATCAGTGTCAGTTTTTTTGGTTGCAAAAAAGGCAACTTCAACGCTTTTATCAGACAGTAAAGGGAAAGGCCTGCCAACTTTATCATAACGGTATATTTTGGCCTTTTTGGCAATATTAAAACTGCTGCCTTCGATTAAATAACAACTAAAATTTTCAAATCCATTAGCGGAAAAATAATCAAACAGCAGCGTTGGGCTAAAAGAATAAAATCCGTGGTCAATCGCATTGGCCGCAGGCAAAACTAAAACCAATTCCCCGCCCTTTTTTAACATTTTAACAATATTACTTAAAGCCATGGGAATATCAAAAACATGTTCCAAGGTCCCGATATCAAATATCACATCAAATTTTTCTCGGTATTCTTCGCTTATTTCATTATTAAAATCAATTAAATAATCTGGGGACTCATAATCAGAAATATCAGCCACATAGACTCGTTGTGCGCCCAATAAAGTTAAAACGGATTGAACATTAGTATAATCATTGGCCGGCGTCCCAATCCACCCCGGAATCTTATTTCTTGTATCAAATCCTTCAGGCAGTGAGGCGATTTTAATGCCCTTGGCCAGGAAAATATTTTTCACATCATTTAAGGCGCCAAAAACAGCCTGCTGGCCTAAAACCAACACCTCTCCCCGAATATGATGTTGGGAAAATTCCAGCGCCAACAATTCTAAATGACTTTTTAATATACCCACCAACTGGCCCCTTTCATAACCTTAAAACATCCTCTTTAATGATTTAATTATAGCTTATTTTACCAGCCCTGAAAACAGCCAAATTATTTGTTATAATGTAAAGAAATGGACATCTTTAAGCCAGCCAAATGGATATTATTGGCATTGTGTCTGATGCTTCTAGCTTCCTATTTAATTAAAATTGATAATCTCCCGTTTATTCGTCTGGATGACGGAGAACTCCTGCAATTATCAGCTAATTTTTCTACTCACGGCTATTTAGGCAGTGAGATGATGAATTCAGGGCATCAGGAGAATCTCTATTATCATGTCCACCCGCCGCTTTATTACATTGTTAATGGCCTGGTTTTTAAGCTGACCGGTATTGGGATTTTACAATCTCGCCTTGTTTCACTATTGGCCGCATTAACAATTATCGTCTTAACGTTTCTTCTATCCGGCAAATTATTAAAACTGCCTCTTTCTCATAACAATTTTTTGCTATTAGCTGTTTTTTTTCTAAGCACCCCTATTTTCTTTGTCCTCGCTCGCTCCAATCGTCCGGAAATGTTGGCCCTAGCATTTATCCTCATGGCGATCCTGTCTTATAGCCATTATCTGGAGACTAAAAGGACAACACCATTAATCATAAGCGGCTTGTGCTGTGGACTGGCTTTTACCACTCAATTTTATGCGATTTTTGTCGTGCTATTTCTTTCTATCTCGCAATTAATCGATCGTCTTCGATCTTGGCGGCGTTTATTTCTCTTCTCGGCCGCGGCGGCTTTGCCCACGCTCTGCTACGGCCTCTGGATCACCCGCGACTTTCCAGCTTTTATTTACCAGCTATTTATCGCCAGATATGCAGCCGCAAGCACAAACATCATTAATATCTTTGCCCGCTACCAACACTTTTTCTTATCGTTTGAAACTATCAATACCACGATCTTTTTTCTGTTATCACTATTATCGATCTTTTGGATAAAAATCGGAAAGGGAGAAAAAAGACCTTGGATGATCCCAACACAGCCATTAATGTTTATTCTCTGTTTTTTAGCGGTTTTTATTTTTATCCCTGTGCTTAATAAATATTATTACGTAATTATATTGCCTTTCATCTATCTCTTCTATATTTATGCGCTTAACCAAAAGCATAATCATTTTTTTCTGCTGCTTATATCTTTATATTTGATAATTAACCTTGGCGGCTTGGGCATTTATTGGCATAAATATAAAAATTTTGATTATAATGCCTACGGAAAAAGAGTCCTTGCCTCATTACCTCCTCCAGGAAATTTTAGCCTCCTAGCCAGCCCCTCGCTTTATCCGGCGCTGCGCGACTATCAATTTTACGCCTTTAACAACGGTTCTATTATTGCACCGGGGCAAACTTATGAAGGATTAAAAGCCCGATTGGATAAATTGAAAGTAAAATATGTAATATATCAAGAATATAACGAGAAGCTGTATGCGAAATTAGATTATATAAACCAATTTCTCCAACAAGATTGTCGTCTGGTTGCCATAATACAAGACCCATATTACGGTAGTGAGGGCTTGAAAAAAGATAATTATATTAAGATTTATTCAATAATCGCCAGATAAATTAATGGCGCCGGAAAATCAATCGCGCCGTAATTCTAACTATTGCTTAACCAGCGAATATTTCTGTGAAACTTAGCGGCTCACCCTTAACCTGCCGGCGATAAAAACCTCTCATGAACCGCAGCAAAAAATTCGGCATGATTATTAGAGGGAATAATTTGGCCCAAAATAAAAGATGATTCCAATATGCGCCAAATAAAAAAGGGATAACGATTAATATAAATCTTTTAGGGTCTGCAAGCTTTAACCTAACCGCCCAGGAAAAGCCATCGTTTCTAATTACCAGATCGTCGATCAAATAAATATATTTCTTATCAAAAAAAACGGCCGCCGCAATTTTATGAAACATTAAAACATCCTGCCGCAATCTCATTTCCGGTTCGACCGAGCCATCATTGCCCCATCGTCTTTTGACCAAAGGCTCTGGCCAATACCCCATTGTCCCAGGAGCTCTCCCCCACAGCATTGATTGAAAAGCATAAAGGTGAACATAGCCTGTCCCCACAAATCTTTCCTTGGCCGCGACTTTAAGCCATTTCTCTCTTCGAAAAACCACATTCGAAAGATAATTGCAGTAAGCAATAAGTTTTTTATTGGTCCGAAAATAATTGTCCGTCACTTTTTTATCTTGAAAATTATAAATTCTTTCTTCGTTAAACGGCATGATCCGGCGAGGACGCATCGGTTGATCAGGCGTTAGCATAAAATCCTTTTTTTCAAAAAAATAAAGGTCCGCAAGTTTATCTTGTTTTAATTTTTGTAAAACATATTTTAGCGCGCCTGGCGACAACAGATCGTCATCCCCCAGCAGCCAAACAAATTCCCCGCGGGCTCGCTCGACAGACAATAAACAATTACCATCAAAGCCGACATTTTTTTCATTTTTAAAATATTCGATTATACGATCATTTTTCTTTTTAATCTGCGCCGCGATCTTTTCTGTCTGGTCGGTTGAAGCGTTATCGGAAATGACAATTTCCAGCTCATTAGAACTAACATCCTCAATCTGGCTGATAATGCTCGCGATTGCTTCCTGTAAAAAACTCATCCGATTATAAGTCGGGATACAAAGAGCAAGCAGCGGGTTAGAAGTAGAACTCATGTTTTTTTGATTAGTTCCTTAATGAAACTGAATATAAATTCTTTTTCTACCAAACAGACGACAAGCGCATAGACAAAGACAAACACCAAGGACTCCAGATATGGCGCCACAAAAGGGTTGTTCACCCAGAAAGCAGCCAACCAGGCCGCCAGCATAGCCGGCACAACCATTAATAATGGCCGCCACAACCCGCTTAAAACAGCCACTTTGACGATTTTTCTGCCGTAAAAGATCGAATAAGAAGCGGCGGAAATCTCGGCAATAATTGTCGCGACCGCCGCCCCCGCGAAACTATATTGAGGAATCAATACAAAATTTAAAACGATATTAACCAGCGCGCCAATCAGCGCTCCTTTTAAAAAAATATTATATTTTCCCGCCGCGATTAAAATTGTAATACCATGAACCGAACCTATGACAATGGAAACCATCACCCAAATTAAATACCGCAAGGCGCTGGCCGCTGGCGCATATTCCGCCCCATAGAGCCAAGCCACAAGAGAAGGCGCGAGAATAAAGACAATCACAATTAACGGGACAAATATTAAAATCGACAAGCGCAAATATTTATCAATAAATAATTTGGCTGCCGATAAATCGCTGTTCAGCCGGCGCACAGCTGTTGGCAATACCGCCGCCTGCCAGGCGGCAAAGCTCGCAATCATAATATTGAGAAGTTGATAAGCCGCGTTGTAATAGCCAACTACTTCTTTTGTGTCAAAGAAACCAAGCATAATGACATCAAGATTGGTATATATTTGGAGCAGGATCAGCGCCGCCCCCAAAGGCAGAGCGCGTAAGTAGATTTGCGGCCATGTCCGCAGCGCAATAAATTTTAAATCAATTTTTAAAAACCTCTTAAATAAAACCACTAAGAGGCTAAGAGAAACTAAGACGCCAATAACAAACTGAATAAGCGGGGCGAATAATAAATCTTCCGGTTTCCTGACAATTAATATTATTAATCCAAAAGTTGCGGCGGCATAAGCAACTCTGGCCAAGGCCATATATTCCATCTTTTCGATGCCTTGAAACAGCCAGTCGACGATCAAAGCCCGATAAAAAATCAATAAGAAGACCGACAAAAACAGCCAGCGCAAATTAGAATCCATGCGGCTAAAGATTATAATAGCTGCGCTAATAATATAAATAGAACAAGCTACGACCAATCTAATAGCCAGGATATTAATCGCCAGCGGCCCAAACTTGTCTCTGTCCCTGGCAATTTCTTGGGTGCCAAGCAGAGGAAGTCCGGCGTCCATAAATAAAACCAGATAAACAAAAAAGGCCTGCACAAAAGAATACAGGCCATAGACCGCCGCATGAAGAACGCGCGCCAGGTAAATAGTGAGCAGGAAGTTTAGCGTCCCGCTAACAATGCTTCCAATAAAAAGCCAGGAGAAGTTTTTAGCGATTCGTTTGGTTGCGCTCATTTTATTACTTGATTTGATCACTTAAATCTCAGGCGCGCCCGAGTGTCGCATCCATATTTAAATCTACGATGACAAAAAAATACTTCAGAGAAGAAAGGGACAATTTTATTTGTGGCAAAGGCCAAGATGAATTTCTTTTATAGGAGAATAATGTTTGATGTTTCTAGTCAATAAATCTGCTTCATGGCAGTAAGCAGAAGCGGCAATAATGGCATCGATCATACTTGTGCCGAATTTTTTTCCATAACTTCGGCGATATTCAGCAGCTTTACGGATAACCATGGTAGAGATATCCAGCCTTTCTAGTTTAGATAACAACGAATCGATTTTTTCTTGTTCTTGCCAATTTCTGCAACCTGATAACAATTCGCCTTCAGTTAAAATGGAAAAATAACCATGAATTTTGCCTGTTTTGACAGCCTCAAATATTTCTATTGCAAATGATTGCCCATTCAGAAAATCAATAAATATATCTGTATCTATGACATACTTACTATCGGTTTTTATGGTCAAATCTATTGCTCCCTTTACGAATCTTATTAACATAATTTACCGCGAAAAGGCTTTCTTTCTTGTTTTTCCACATTCCCTTGCATTCTTCAAATGGATCTTTCGACCTTGGTTTTTCTAGAATAATGGTCTTCTCGCCCAATGACTCAATGATTAAACTATCACCCTCCTTAATTTCAATTTCTTTACGGATGGTTGGAGGAATTAATATAAGATATCCTTTTTTTACTGTTATTTTTGTCATATTTTACAACTCCTTATTTCAAAACCTTTTAAATTCTACCATTCAAACAGCCTTGTTTCAATAAAGCTGTTATCGGAAAATCTTCTAATTTTTACCTCCCATACCAGGCCGCCTGGAACTTTTTAAACTCCTGTTGTTTATCTTTGATCTTTTTCCACCAAGATTGGTTTTTTAAATACCATTGGACAGTTTGTTTCAGCCCGTCTTCAATCTTTATTTTCGGCTCCCAATCCAGTTTCTTGACTTTGGAACAGTCGATTGAATAGCGCCGGTCATGTCCCGGCCGATCCTTCACATATTCAATCAGACTCTCTGGCTTGCCCAGCTCTTTAAGGATAATTTTTGTTATATCAATGTTTTCTCTTTCATTTTCTCCGCCAATATTATAAACGTCACCTAGTTTTCCGCGACGCAAAACAGCGTCAACCGCCGCGCAATTATCGGCGACGAATAGCCAATCGCGGACATTTTTCCCGTCGCCATAGACCGGCAGAGGCTTGTTTTCAATCGCGTTGGTAATAAAGAAAGGAATAATCTTTTCCGGATAGTGATATGGCCCATAATTATTGGATGAACGGGTAATGACAATCGGCAAGCCGTAAGTCGTGAAATAGGCCCGGACTAAAAGATCTCCCCCGGCTTTGGAAGCCGAATAGGGCGAATTAGGCGCGAGAGTAGATTCTTCAGTAAAGGAACCATTATCGATACTCCCATAAACTTCATCGGTTGAAATATGCAAATAACGTTTAAGTCGCTGCTTCTTGACCGCTTCCAGCAAAACCTGCGTTCCCAAAACATCAGTCTGCACAAAAGAAGCCGCTTCCAAAATCGAGCGGTCAACATGCGTTTCGGCGGCAAAATTAACGATCGCGTCAACCGGGCCTAAATCGTTGAGCGCTTTCTCAACTGCGCTCGCGTCACAAATGTCTCCCTGAAAAAATTGATAGCGATGATCAGACGTTAAATCAAGCAAATTATCAAGATTGCCGGCATAAGTCAATTTATCAAAATTTATAACTGAATCTTCTGGATAATGCGCCAGTAAGTAGCGGATAAAATTACTGCCGATAAAGCCGGCGCCGCCGGTCACTAAAACTTTCACGCGGATTTTCTCCCTTCCGTCAGCACGGCGGCCGTCTCCAAGGAATCAAAAGTCCCCGCATCGGTCCACCAGCCGCTTAAAAAATCACAAGTCAGTTCGCCGCGTCCTAAATAAGCATTATTAACGTCCGTAATCTCCAATTCTCCCCGTCCGGAGGGTTTTAACGATTTAATAAGTTCAAAGACCTGACAATCATAAAAATAAATTCCCGTAACGGCGTAATTACTCTTGGGTCGCTGCGGTTTTTCTTCAATCTTCAGCACTTTACCGTCAATCACTTCCGCTACCCCAAATCTTTTTGGATCAGGGACTTCTTTTAAGAGAATTTTGGCCCCGGTTTTCTGTTTAGAAAAATTATCGACAGCCGGCTTTAAGGCGTCAGCAAAAATATTATCGCCAAGGATTACGACCATTTGATCCTCGCCGATAAAGTTTTCCGCCAAACCAAGCGCTTGGGCGATCCCCCCCGCCTCATCCTGAACTTTATAAGTGAATCGGCAGCCAAACTCTTTACCGCTGCCCAACAGCGCCACCACATCCCCCATGTGCTCAACCCCGGTCACAATCAATATTTCGGTAATACCCGCCTCGATCAACCTTTCAATGGGATGATAGATCATCGGTTTGCGGCCAACTGGCAATAAATGCTTATTAGTAACTTTAGTCAAAGGGAATAGACGTGAACCGGTCCCGCCAGCCAAAATAATGCCTTTCATTTTCTTCATTAGGCGACAACTTCCTTTTGCTTGTTAATTAATTTCTGAATCCCTTCGGCCGCCAGTTGCAACATTTTATCCAGATCTTCTCTGGAAAACGATTTATTTTCCGCCGTCCCCTGCACCTCAACAAATTCTCCCGCATCCGTCATCACTACGTTCATATCGACATCAGCCAGTAAATCTTCATTGTAAGGCAAATCAACGACTGGATTGCCATCGACTATGCCGACGCTAACCGCCGCTACATTGCCTCTAATTGGATTTTTTTCGACTAGTCCTTTTTTCATTAAATGCGCAACCGCGTCTTTCAAAGCCACAAAAGACCCGGTAATTGCCGCCGTCCGCGTCCCGCCGTCAGCCTGGATAACATCACAGTCAATGGTAATTGTCCGCTCGCCAAGTTTTTTTAAATCGACGACCGCCCGCAATGAACGGCCGATCAACCGCTGGATCTCCTGGGTGCGCCCTTTGGTTTTCCCGTGCAGGTGCTCACGCATGCTTCTCTCTTTTGTCGCCCTGGGAAGCATAGCGTATTCGGCTGTCAACCAGCCTTCGCCGCTCCCTTTCTTGTGTCGGGGAATTTCTTCAGAAACAGAGGCGGTACAGATAACTTTGGTCTCTCCCATCTCAATGAGAACAGATCCTTCAGGATATTTTAGGTAACGGCGGGAAAGCTTAACCGGACGCAGGTCAGCGGGACCGCGGCCATCTTCCCGCTTCATTTGGTTTCACCGGCAAGCGCTGGTTTTTGCAGCCGCTGGCGGCCGGCTTGGACGGTGCGCAAGATCCTCGTTGAGGTCGCCTCCAGATTAGCCAGCACTTCATCAGCGTATTTATCCGCGCCTTCACGGATCTCTTTCGCCATTTGGTAAGCTTGCTGCAGGATTTCAACCGCTTTAGCTTCGTCCTGGGAACGGCCGACCAGCAGTTCGTCATTCACCGGCAACATAGTCGCCTTTTCCACGGTCCGCGCTTCTTCGCGTCCGCCGGCAGGCTGTTGTTTTCCTAAAGCATCTTTAGCAAAACCGCCGCCGCCCTGGATGACCAGCCGCATCTTATCGATGATCCCCAAAATTTTATCTTCATTTACAATCACTTTTTTCGTCAAAGGAATCTTACTGCCATCCAGAATTAACGCTTCCAAAGTATCCAGCAAACCTAAAAGTTCCATTTTCAATCCTCTCCTTTATTTCAATTCTGTTTTAATTTATCAATCACGCCCGGCGGCACCATCTCGCTGATATCGCCGCCAAAATGGGAGATCTGCCGGACAAAACTGGAAGATAAATAAGAATATTTATAATCAGTCATCAGAAAAAATGTTTCAATTTCCGGCGCCATTTTGCGGTTAGTTAAAGCCATCTGGAACTCATAATCAAAATCGGAGACCGCCCGCAAGCCGCGGACAATTACCTGGGCTTTTTTTTCCCTGGCATAATCCACCAATAAGCCGGCAAAACTTTCTACAGCAACATTGGGGAATGGGGCTGCGGTTTGTTTGATCATCGCCACCCGCTGTTTCAGGGAAAAACGGGGGATCTTTTCCGGATTGCGGATCACCGCCACCACAACCTGGTCAAATAACCTGGCCGTGCGGCTGATAATATCCAAGTGTCCATTGGTGATCGGATCAAAACTTCCGGGATAAATTGCTCTTTTCATAAAAAGTTAATACTGTTTCGCCGTATCTTTCTTCGCGACTAAACAACAACTGGCCAAATTCTGCCGGTATTTGCCGCTGTTTCCTGTGTTCCGCTATCACCAACCCCATTGTTTTGAGGTACTGGCCGCCGCCCAAAACTATTAATGCCCGCTCTAAAGCAGGGCTGTCATACGGCGCACCCAGAAAAATCAAGTCAAACTGCCGATCCTGACGCGCTAAAATTTTTAAACCGCGCTCAACATCAAGGGGATAAATTTCCGCTTGAGCAGCCAATCCGGTCGTCTGCAAATTATCTTTAATTACTTTGATCGCTTGCCGGTTTTGTTCTATAAAGACCGCCAATTGTCCGCCGCGCGATAGAGCTTCAATCCCCACTGCCCCCGAACCGGCAAAAAGGTCTAAAAAGATACAGCCCTCTACCCGATTACGTAAAATATTAAAAAGGGCTTCCCGAGCCCGATCAGTTAAGGGGCGCGCCGCTGTTGGCGCCTTGAGCTTTCTCCCCTTGGTTTTGCCAGATATTACGCGCACTTTCCCTGTCTTCCGCGATCAGCCCAAAAGCCGCTTCTCGAGCTTCACACAATATTTTTTCGTCTCTAATTATATCAGCAACACGAAAGCTTGGCAAACCGCTCTGGCGCGTGCCGCAAAAGTCGCCCGGCCCGCGCAGTTGCAAATCAACTTCCGCTAAATAGAAGCCATCAGTTGAATCGATCAGCGCTTTCAAACGAGCTTTAGCCTCGGGAGATTTCGCATCAGCCAAGAGAAAACAATGCGCCTGTTCCCCGCCCCGGCCGATTCTCCCTCGCAATTGATGTAGCTGGCTCAAGCCAAAACGCTCCGCGTGTTCAATGATCATGACTGTCGCGTTGGGAATATCAATGCCAACTTCGATGACCGTGGTTGAGACCAAAACATTAATTTTCCCCACCTTAAAATCAGCCATGATCTTTTCTTTCTCTTTATTTTTTAATCGGCCATGCAGCAAACCAACTTTATATTCAGGGAAGATCTCTTTTTGCAAACGCTCTGACTCCGCTATCGCCGCCCGCAAATCGATCTTTTCCGATTCAGCCACCAGCGGACAGACGACAAAGACCTGCCGGCCGGCCATTATTTCCTGGCGGATAAAATTGTAGGCGCCGGCGCGCTTGCTTTCCGGGACAAAATAAGTCTTAACCGGCGTGCGTCCCGGCGGCAATTCATCGATAATTGAACGATCAAGATCGCCGTAGAGCGTCAGCGAGAGGGAGCGGGGAATCGGCGTGGCCGTCATGACTAAAACATCAGGCGTCACTCCCTTTTGGACCAAAGCCGCCCGCTGCACCACGCCAAACCGATGCTGTTCATCAATAACCACTAACCCCAATTTTTTATAGCCTACTCCCTCTTGAATTAACGCATGTGTGCCGACGACTAAATCATATTTATCAACAGAGTGGTTCGTCCCCTGCTTGGAAGTTGTAGAAGTCAATAAACCCACTTTGACTTTAAAACTTTTCAATAGTTTGGTCATTTTTTCAAAATGCTGCTGCGCTAAAATTTCTGTCGGCGCCATCACCGCCGCCTGATAACCGGATTTAATCGCAACCAGTGCGGCCAATACGGCTATGATAGTTTTGCCTGAACCAACATCCCCCTGCAGTAAACGATTCATCGGCCGCGCCGAGACCATCTCGGCTAAAATTTCCTGCCAGACTCTGGCTTGCGCCGCTGTTAATTTAAAAGAGAGTGATGAAAGAAATCTATCGAGAATGACTTGATCTACCTGAAAAGTAATCCCCGGTTGGGCCTTAACCTTTTCACGACGCAAGCCGAGTCCGAGTTGAAAGGAAAAAAACTCATCAAAGACAAGACGACGCCGCGCCGGTGCAACTTCGTCTAATTTATCGGGAAAATGCAGCCTCATAATTGACGGTTGGAGTTCGGCCAAAGCATATTTTTTCTTAATCGCTTTGGGCAGCCAATCTTGGACCAGATCCAATAAATCGTCCAAAACATTTTTTATAATGCCGCGTAGTTTTTTGGGAAACAGGCCTTCGGTTAAAGCATAGACCGGGATAATTTTAGGCAGATCGGGAGCATAAATTTCATAATCCCGGGCCTGAAATTGGCGGCTGGCATCAAAAGTGGAAATTTCCAGTTTTCCGGTTACAACCAAACGCATGCCGCAGCGGAATAATTGCGCCAAATATGGCTGATTAAACCAGACGGCCTGGATCTGCCCGCTTTTATCCGCTAACTTGACTTTGAGCACGGAGAAACGGCTGCGGGTCAATTGCAGATCGAGAGCGATAATTTCCGCGATTATGACTGACATTATGACTGGCTGTAAAGCGGCAATGGGGGTAATGAGACTGCGATCATCATAATCACGGGGGAAGAAAAAGATCAAGTCATAGACCGTCTCCACCCCAAGCTTCTTGAAAAGTTTGGCGACTTTAGGGCCAACGCCTTTAAGATATTGAACCGAGGTCTCCAATTGTACTCGCGCCATAATTATGTTATAATAATTTCATTATGAGTCGACAATGTCTTATTTGCAAGAAGAAACCACAGTTGGGGATGAAGGTTTCCCATAGTATGCACCATACTAAACGTAAATGGCTCCCCAACCTGCAAAAGATCAACATCCTTTACAAAGGCAAGAAACGCAAAGCTTACGTCTGCACCAAATGCTTAAAAGCCGGTAAAGTGCAGAAAGCGCTTTAGCTATTATCAGGGTGTTTGAACCGCTCGGTCGCAATTTCATCAAGAAATTTCGTCTCTAAATCCAGCAGCGCTTTTTGGTATTCTTTCAATTTCTTTTCCCTGTGTTTTTCCATAATTTTCTTGTCTTTCATCGAACTGATCAATTGAGCCCGCTGTTCTTCTAAAATTTTGCTGGCCTCGATCACTTTTTCAACCTGGCGCGCCAGATCATCCTTGAGCACTTCTAAATGAGCTTTGCGCTGCAGCACTTTGGAAAAATCGGAGATCTGGCCCTTGCGAAAAACACCCCGTAGCTCTTCTTCGCGATCTTTTTTCGCCTGGGCGATCGCTTCTTCTTTCTGTTTTTCTATCATATAGGCTCGCTGTTTCTCCGCAAATTTCTCCTGTTCCTTTTTCTCCTTAATCGCGCGGACCTTCAAAACCGCCTGGAGATCATATTGGAATTTCTTTCCGGTCTTGGGTTTTACCATGGCTTATTCCTTACCGAAAAATCGCAATAAGTCTTTGCACCGTATCTTCAAAGATGATCTTTTCAAACGTCCCTTGCCGCAGAAAATTATTCACCTGGTCAATTTTTGTTAAAGCGTAATCGATTTTTGGATTGCTCCCCTTGACGTAAGCGCCGATGTTGATCAAATCTTCCGCCTCCGTGTAACGCGCTATAACTTCACGGAGCTTGCCCGCAGCCTGCTTTTGTTCATCGCCGACCAGATTGGTCATCAATCGGGAGACACTGTGCGGCACGTCAATCGCCGGATAATGGTTTTTCGCGGCTAAATCTCGCGACAGGACAATATGGCCGTCAAGGATGGAGCGCGAATGGTCGGCAATAGGCTCATTCATGTCATCGCCTTCAACCAGGATAGTATAAAAAGCGGTGATCGATCCGACTTCCGCCGTGCCCGAGCGCTCCATGAGGCGGGGCAATAAGGCAAAAACCGAAGGAGTATAGCCTTTTGTCGTCGGCGGTTCCCCCGCCGCCAGGCCGATTTCGCGCTGGGCCATGGCAAAACGAGTGGTTGAATCCATCATTAAAATAATGCTCTTCCCCTGATTGCGGAAATATTCAGCGATAGCCGTAGCTACAAAAGCCGCTTTCAGACGGATAAGAGGCGGCTGATCAGAGGTTGCGGCCACAACAACTGAACGCCGCAAGCCATCTTCGCCCAGAGACTCTTCAATAAAATCACGGACCTCGCGGCCGCGCTCGCCAACCAGGGCGATCACGTTAATATCAGCGGAAGCATTGCGGGCGATCATCCCCATGACAGTAGATTTGCCTACCCCCGAACCGGCAAAGATACCGATACGCTGGCCGCGGCCGACTGTCAGCATGCCGTCAATGGCCCGGATCCCCACTTTCATTATCTCCGTAATCCGCGGCCGTTTAACGGGATCAGGCGGATCAGCGTCAAGAGGATAATCATTTTCGCCCATTATCGGACCTTTACCGTCGATTGGCTCGCCCAAACCATTAAGCACCCGGCCTAATAAATCAGGCCCAACCCTAACCATCAGCGGCCGACCGGCGGCGACAACCTGCGCTCCCGGCGCGATACCGGCGGTCGAACCCAGCGGCATCAGCAACACCCGATTTTCGCGAAAGCCCACCACCTCGGCAAATGAACTGCGATTTTCTTTTTCAACTCTTATCGTGCAAAGATCGCCGACAGAGACGCCGCCAACCTGGGCTTCGATGATCAGGCCGACAACCTGCACCACTTTACCAATGACTTTTACCAGGTCGGTCCGTTCAATCACGCGAAGGTATTTATCAAAATCAATCTTTAGCGAGGCCATTAATGTTTTTCTTCTTCAGCGGCAATTTTTTTTAGCGCGTCTTCCAGTGATTTTAATTTCGTTGAAATTTTAGCGTCGATAAAACCTAAATTGGTCTCGACCACGCAGCCGCCGGCTTCGACGTTGGCGTCCTCTAAAATGGAAAAACTTTTCACTCCGTCCAGCATCCCCGCCAGGCGATCTTTATAACGCTTGAGGAATTCCGCATCATCATGGTTGACCCGGACAATAATTTGCTCGCGGTCAGAAACACGCGCAATCGCCTCGGCTACAATGTTCAAAGAGACATCGCGATGGAGCGAGACTTCCGATTTAATGATCTGTTCCGCCACCCTGATCGCCAAACGCAGAATCTCCGGCTCCGCTTCTTTAATAATCGCTTTCCGCTCTTTGACCGCTTGATTAAGGGTGGCCAGCGCATCTTCGATCTGCGTCCCCGCCTCCGCCCGCCCTTCTTCGTAGCCGGTTTGTTTCGCCTCTTCACGGACATTTTCCGCTTCATTCAGCGCTTCGTCAACAATGCGCTGGGCTTGCAACTGGGCTTCTGGAATATTTTCCGTCGCTGGTTCCGCCGGCGCTTGAGCCGACGCGGCAGGGAGAGTCATCGCCGGTTTAAACTTTGGCCGGGGTTTGGCAATGATTGGCGCGGGCTGGCGCTCAATCATCACTGTCCCGCTGTCATGGATCAAATTTCTTTTAATTAATGCCATGATTTAAAAAATTAATTTATCCTTGAACTGTTCTCTCAAGCCTTGGGTAATTTTTTCCCGTAAATTGTTCCTTCTAATATGTCCGACTAATTGGAGAAGCACCGGTTTTTCCCGCGGTAAAGCCAGCAGCGCGTCCTCGTATTCCTGCGGCGGCAATTGGGATAAAATAAAAGCGGCCACCTGTGGCCTTTCATACATCAAGATTTGATATTGGCGTTTTGGCTGCCTGACCGCCGCCGGTTGGGCGATTTGCTGGACCGCGGGTTTCTCGGCTATGGCGACAAAATTACTAAGGTCAGCCAGCACCTCCGCCAGAGCGTCCGGCGAAGGCGACGGGAGATGGTTAATATTGGCCGCGATTAAGTCGGCTAATTCATTGGGCAGATAACGCAAGACCCTGGACGCCGTTTCCGCTCCAAGGATCGAAAGAAAAATTGTCGCTTTTTCCCGTCCGGTTAATGGCATTACTCGCTTAACCAATCCCGAAGCAGTTCCGCGATACGCTCGGGATTCCTCTCCACCGCCGCTTTTATATTCTCCAACGCGGTGACTTTTTCCTGGTTAAGCGGCGCCACGGAAGGCAGCGGCCGCGAGGGCGGCAGGCTGGGCTCCAGCGCCGGCCGAACAGCAGGTTTTGGCTGCCGCAGCGCGCGCCAGACCAGGACAACAACAAAGCCGCCCAAAACCACCAACAATAACCAGGCCAGGTTCCATAACCAACCGACGTGAATAATTAATTTTGTTTGTGATTTCCCCGATGGTAAAGGTTTCTCCGTTTCGCCGCGGACAATCTCCGGCGGCGAAGAAGCAAGGTGAAAAGGAACCAATTGTAGCACGATCTTATCACCGCGCCGTTTATTATAAGCCACGGCCGCCGCCACAGCTTTAAAAGTTGTTTGTTTTAATTGTTTGGACAAATCAAGCCGGTTATCAATCAAGACCACAGTAATAACCCGTTTTATTTTTAATTCTTCTTTTTTGAGCAATTCGACCTTGGTTTTGTTTAATTCAATATTCGTTTTGACAATAACGCTGTTGAGAGGATAAAAGCGATTCAAAATTTCTTGAGCTTTACCAGCTAAATCATGCTCCAGCTCCTTTTTCGCCTGCCTCACCAGTAAAACTTTTCCCGCTGCCTCCGGAGTTGTAATGATCGCAGGCAGGACGGCTTTAGACATCAAAGTTGTTGAGGGAACACTGGTTGTTGTCGAAATCATAGGTAAAGTTGTAGTAGTTAGAGATGATGGCGGCGCAGCGCTGACCTCTTGAGAAATTTCCATTTCTGGCATCGGCATCAGAGAAACAGTCCTAGCTGATTTTGCCGTTAAAATTCGGCCGGTATTATCAATGATCGTCACATTTTCCGGCTGAAGGTTTTCCACGCTGCTGGCGACTAAATGGATTATCCCGGTGATTTTTTCCGCCGCCAGTTCGGCGCCAAGATGCAGGCGCAGCATAACCGCCGCCGTTACCGGAGCGACATTTTCAGCAAAAAGTTTTGTCTCCGGGATAACAATTTGCACCCGGGCATCCTCTACTCCTTGGATCCGTCTGATCGTCCGGGATAATTCACCGGAGATCGCCCGGATCAATTGGATGCGGCGGTCAAAATCAGTCGCGCCAAGTTTTGATTGGTCAAAAATTTCCCAACCGACAACCCCGCCGGCTGGCAGGCTTTTTTCCGCCAACCCCAGCCGCGCTTCATCCGCCTTGGCCTTGGGGACAGCAATCGAACGCCCCTCCTCCCTGATTTCATAAGGGATGCTTAATTCTTTAAGGCGGGCGATGGCATTGGCCGCATCCTTCAATTCCATATTGGAATAGATCAGGGTAAAACCGCTGGAGCTGCGCGCGGCCGAACTGCAGCCGCGTACTAAAAAAATAAATATGGTGATTATTAAGACAGCGGCAACGCCGCCTAAAAGCAGAATCCGCCGGATATCAAAACCGCCTGGCGCCGCTGGTTCAGCCATTTATCCCTCCCTGATTAGACTTGCAGCTGCGTTATTTCTTTGAACGACGTGACAGCCGCATTGATTGTCGTGATTGCTAAATTGACCTCGATGCTGGCCTTTGATTGGGCGACCATCACATCCTGCATTTCCGCCTCGCCGCGTAAATATTTATCAATTAATCCGTTAGCATAAATTTCTGATCGGCTGACCCCTTCAAGAGAATTAATGGCTTTGGCCAGGACATCATCAAACATATTGCCGGGGAATTTATTGACGCTCTCCAGAGTCCCCGGCGCCGGGCCGACAGCCGATTGTGAAGCCTGGGCCATAGAATCTTCGCCTAAGATCTGCGCCAATCTCATCTCCGCATTAATCGGTCCAATGCTTTCTATCATTGTTCCCTCCCGCTACATAATAGTAGCCTTTATCATGGCAGCTGCATGGTGTCTTGCATCATTTTTTTTGTGGCGTTAAAAGCCGTAATATTCGCCTCATAAAGACGCGAAACGTACATCAGGTCAGCCATTTCCTTGGAGTAACTGACATTAGGAAAAGAGACAAAACCCTGGGCGTCAGCGTCCGGATGTCCGGGCTTATAAACTCTCTGGAAAGGCGCAGCGTCTTCGACCACCTGGTCCACGGCCACCCCGCCCCCCTCCAGGCGATTTTCTGCCTGCATAAGTTCATCAGAAAAAGATAACGGCTTTTCTCCCAGGACGGCGATCCGGCGGCGGTAAGGGCCGCCCAACACTGTCCTGGTGGTATTGATATTGGCCAGGTTGGAAGCAATTAATTCCATCGTTAAACGCTGGGCATCCAACCCCGATAAACTAATCTCCAGTGCGCGATCAAATCCCATCAGTCATTACCTCCTTCCCTGCGTGGCAATAGCTTTCAAGATACTAATTTTTGATGAGAGCAATTTCACATAAGCGGAATACTTCATGGAATTTTCCGTCAATGACGCTAATTCATCTTCCAGCACGACCTGCTTTTGGTCCTGGCGTTTGACCGCCCGCATCAGCTCTTCATCAAAAACTAAAGGCTGGTAGCCGGGTGTTTTCGCATTGGCAATGTTATGGGAGATTGTTTCCTGACGCTTGGCCGCGATGGTCATACTCCGTTCCAAATCAGCAAACTGCGCGTCAAATAGGCCAACCGGTTCAGTCATGTTTTAACTTCGCTTTGATCATTTTTATGGCTTTAGCCAGGACCCGGCAGACTTTAGGCCGGGACAAATTGAGCTGGGAAGCAATCGTTCTTTGGCTAAGCCCCTGGTGATAAAAGAGCTCCAAAACCTGACGATCATCCGGCGGCAAACTTTGCACGATACCGCGCAATTTTATTTTTAATTCGCTGAATTCCAATTCCGCCGCCGGTGTTGTTTCGCCGGGGACAGGCGCTTCGACTCCCACCTCCGCCATCTCTTCGATCGATAATAAATACATCAAGGCCGAGGCAGAGACAATTTTTTTTATCCGTTTGAGCGCTTGCTTGAATTCGTCTTCCGTCAGTTCTTTTTTTTCCAAAAGCTTGTCGGCTTCTTCTTCTTTACGAGTAGACACTGATTTAGCGCCATTTTTCGCCAGGTCGCGCACCATGACCTGGACACGGTACGGTACAGGATTGTAATTTTTCAGGCCATCAAGCATCTCCCCGCGGATCCGGTAAGAAGAATATGTCTCAAATTTGACGCCGCGATCGGGATCAAAATTTTCCCAGGCTTTCATCAAGCCGATAGTGCCGTCAGAGACAAGGTCATCGTATTCAATGTTGGGCGGCAGTCCGCGGCTGGAAACCATCGCCGCAATTGAATGCACCAGCGGCATATAAGCTTCCACTGATTTTGGCAGGTTTTTTTTAGCTTTTATTTTCGTCAAATTATAAACCGCCCGTTTTTAAATTTTGGTCGGGAAATAAATCCGCGGCGGAAAAGGCTTTACTTCTCGCCAATTCCAGGGCCATCTGGTTGACCAGCATGTCGCTGGCAAACAAAGAACCCATGGAAGCTTCTTTTTCATCACTTAAACTAATTTGCGGCGGATGGATAAAATTTTTCAATACTTCTTTATAAAATAAAGAGAGGAATTCCTCTTTTATCTCCTGCCGCTCATCATCAGTCCGGGCAATTTTAGCGCGCTCCAGCAAACCAGAGTCGGAAACGGCCTGGGTTAAATCATTGCTGCCGCGGCCAAGAGGACTGGTAAATAAATCAGCCATCAAATTACCTCCAGCTCCGCTTTAATCGCCCCGGCCTGCTTCATCGCCTGTAAAATGGAAATCAGGTCCTGAGGAGTCGCGCCAACAGCATTAAGCGCTCTGACCAGCGAAGATAAGGTTGTGCTCCCAGTGACCATCGTTAATTTCCCCTGGATCTGTTTTAATTTGGCCACGGAACTGGCGCGAAAGCGATTATTTCCCGGCAGCGTTTCCGCCCCGCCTTCGGAAAAGAGAGCGACATCGCCGATAATAATATCAAAACCAGCGTAGGAAACGGCCACTGGCGCAATTTTGACCTTATCACCGATGACAATTGTCCCCGTCCTTTCATTGATGATGATTTTAGCGACCGTATCCGGCACGATAGTTAAATTTTCGACCATGGCGGCCAATTCCACTGGATCTTTATCTTCCGCCCGCACCACCACCACCGTCCCCGCATCTTTAGCCGCCGCATCAAGGCCGGCCTGCCGCATCTTACCGGCCAACCTGTTAGCCGTCGTGAAATCTGGATCATCTAGGACAAGGGTTAACAAATTTTTACTGGCAAATGATACCGGGACCTCTTTTTCGACCAGAGCGCCCCCGGCAATCCGGCCGACTGTCGTCTGCCGTTGTTTCACGTATGGCACCGTCGGGTTACCGGCCGCTACGCCGACCAATAAACTTCCCTGGGCGACAGCGTAGACCTGGTCATCAACCCCGCGCAGGGGAGTGATCAACAGCGTCCCGCTCTGCAGTGACAACGCGTCGCCAACGGAAGAGACCGTGACATCGATTTTTTGCCCCGATTTAACAAAAGGCGGCAAAGTCGCCGTTACCATTACAGCCGCAGCATTACGGGAACGGAAATCGATCGTTTGCGGCACAACGCCCATTCTCGACATTAAATTTGTTAAAGCCTGCTGGGTGAAACCTGTTTGGCTCCGGTCGCCGGTATTGCTCAAACCGACAACCAGGCCAAAACCTATGAGCTGGTTATCGCGCGCTTCCAGCACATGGGCGATGTCTTTGACGCGGACCGGCGTCTGGGCAAAGACCGCGGCGCTGACGACAATTAAAAATAACGCGGCTAATGATGATCGACGCACTTTTTCACTCCTTAAAATAACCAATTAATAAACCGGACTAACCAGCCAGGCGACTCTGTCTCCGCCACAACCCCCGTCCCCTGGACCGTCAATTCGGCATCCGCCACCTGGTAAGAAAAAATCGTATTGGCTCCGCTAATATCTTTGGGCCTGACCAGGCCGGTAATGGTGATATCCTGGGTCTCATTATTGACCTGGACGCGATGATGCCCCTCTATCCGCAAGTTGCCATTTGGCAAGACTTCTTTTACCCAGGCGGAAATTCGCGCCTGGACGCTACTGTCGCGGGAGGTCTGCCCCAATCCCTGGTATTTATTAGCTGCTTGTCCGGTCAAAGAATTACTGGCGCCGATAATCGGTGCTAATTTTGCGATCGTATGGTTAAGCTTGGCGCTTAAATCATCGCGGATGTCGGTCTTTGTCCCCGCCCGGTTCTGCGCCGTCGTATTTTCCAGGATGATAATATTTACAATATCACCCAAACGATACCCTTTTTCCGTGCTGTAAGGCGAGGCGCTCTCTTTTTCGTTCCAGATCGAATCCGCCGTCGCCGCCCCAACCAGGCAGAGCGCCGCAAAAATCAAAAACAGGCGTCGCTTCATTTTTTTCACCTCTACATTAATCAAGGAGAAATTATTTCCACTTCATTAGTGGAAACCAATGTCCCATTCAATATGCCCTGCGCGCCAGCAATCCCTTTACGCCTAACTTTGATCGGCTCAGCCAGATAGCCGTCAACCAACGCCACACCGTCCGCTTTCACTAAAAAGTTCTCTCCTTTAACTAGTATCTTAACCGGCTCTCCAGCCCGGACCAGAGGGACCGCCCTGACCATCCACTTGAATATCGTGCTATTTTCCGGGATCATCGCGCTGGCCTCATTGCCCGGCAAAAGGGCCGGGTCAGTATAAAAGCCTGATGGAAGCAAGGCAATATCACGCGCCTCAACAGACAGGTCGGCGGATATAATTTTTTTTCCGCGCCGGATCAGATGCTTGGCAAAAACAATCGGTTTGAAAACTGCTACCCGCGCCCTTACAAAAAAATTCTGATTATTGCCGCCATCACTTGCCTCTACAGGGAAAATCACGTTGCCGACCGGCTTAAAATCGCGATCAATATCAACCACGCTCAAGGCCGCGGTTTCGCTTAATTTCTGCAGTTCCTGGAAAATTTTTTCCGCAAATTTAAATTCCACCCTGATATCGGCGCCAGCCCATTCCGGATTAGCGCCGGCGACATAATTATTAATCAACTTGCTAACCTTTGTTTGCGGATCGGTTAAGGCGCCAGCCTGGCCGCACCATAGCCAGCCAAGACAGCAAAACAACAACCATATTATACTTTTACTTTTTTTCACCAAAATGACCTTTATTGTTTCATCCTATCAACACTGGTCAGCATCGCTTCATAAGACTGCACTGCTTTGGTGACCGAGTCAAAAACTCTCTGCACCATGACCATGCGCATCATTTCGGAAATTACATTGACATTTGACTGCTCCAGGGCAAACTGGTTGATCGCCCCAAAGCCATTGTCTCCAGCGGTCCCCACCAGCGGCTCGCCGGAAGCTTCAGCAGCCTGAAAGATATTTTGGCCTAAACTTTTTAACCCCGCCGGATTGGTGAATCGGGCTAAGTTAATTTGGCCGATTTCGGAAAAAGTACTTTCGTTGTTAAGCGCCACTTGCACTATGCCGTCGCGACCGATGCTGATCGACGTCGTCCCTTCAGGAATAATAATCGCCGGTTCCAGTTTATGTCCATTGGGATCAACGAGGTTCCCTTCATTATCCAGATGCAAATTGCCCGCCCGGCCGTAAGCATTGGTCCCATCGGGCAGCTTAAAGATAAAAAAGCCATCACCTTTGATAGCGATATCCAATGGATTGCTCGTCGTGTCAAAGGCCCCTTCAGTAAAATCATGCGGCGTGGCGGCCACCCGCACCCCGGTGCCGTGTTCAACATTGACCGGCGGCGTTGCCGTGCCAGTCATGGCGAAATTAAGCTGGTCCTGGAAACTCTTTTCGACAAAAAAGAGACTTTCCATGTCTGAACGGCCTTTTTTAAAGGCCACCGTTTTAGCGTTAGACAAGTTGTTGGTGATATCAAGAATTTCGTCCTGCATTGCGTCAAGTCCAGTCGCGGCGACATACAATGGCTGAAACATTTTTATTCCCCCTTTTTTACGGAGTGGCTTTCCCCAGCTCCATGGCTCGGCTCAAGTTACCATCCCGAGTTTGCATCAATTTTGCGTTTATGCTCTGGAGCCTCTCTAATGATATCATTTCCACCATCTGTTCCATGATGTTAACATTTGATGTTTCAATGTATCCCTGGACGATTCGCGGAGTTTCCACATTCAAGAAGATAATATCGGGATTGCTTTTTTTAAAAATACTGCCGTTAAGAGATTCTAACTCGCCAGGCGTTTCTGGTTTGACGACCTTTAAATGGTTCGCTTCCACCCCGTCGATCATCACCTGGCCAGTCTGCGTCACAGTCACATCAGCCCCCTGTGTCACGACAATCGGCCCATTATTCCCCAGCACCGGAAAATTACCGGCCACCGACAATAACCGGCCTTCTTTATCAAGACGGAAACGACCATCCCGCGTATAGCCTTCTCCCCATGGCCCCTGCAGGACAAAAAAACCTTCGCCGCCTAAAGCCAGATCTAATTTACCGCCGGTTTTGGCTAAAGTCCCGGCCGCATTATTAATAAAAGTGCCGTCAACCTGGGGTTTCATGGCCGAAACGCGCTGTTCAGCCGCTGCTAATTCGAGAGGAAAACCACGGACAATCACCTCTGACTTTTTGTAACCAGGCACTTCCGCGCCAACCATATTGTCCATCAGCTTGCGGACTTTTTGATCAGCGCTGTCTAAACCCTCCTGCCCGATCTCAAAAATTCTGTCGGTCATCTTAGGGGAATTATAAAGTGGCTGGTACTAATTGTCAAACATTATAAATGAGAAGTTTTCCGTCAATAATTTACGGTCGCTTTTTGTCTTTCTCTTCTTCCTTCAGCCGCTCAACCACCCGCTCGCGTTTTTGGGTCATGCGGTCAAGCTTGTAGACAAAAAATAAGACTTCCGCCACCAGAGTGTAAAGCTCGGGCGGTATTTCCGTGTCCAGCTCTAATTTAGTCAACAGTTTGGCCAGTTCGGGATCTTCATAAAGGGGTATCTGGTTGTCCTCGGCAATTCGTAAAATTTCGTCCGCCACCAGGCCGCGGCCGGAAGCGATGACCAACGGCGCCCGATCGCGATCTATATCATAACGAATGGCGACTGCGGCTTTACGTTTCTCCGGCGTTTTCGTCTCACCTTCGCCCGCTTCGTCAATTTTATTAATGTTTTCTTCCGCCACTTAGGCCTCCAAATCGATCCTTTTTAAGACGCTTTCCAATGATGACAACATGGGTATCAGATAAGATTTTATGTGGCTCATGGCCGGATCAACTTTCACTTGATAACCGGTGATGGAAAAGTTCTTATCGCTTAATTTTTTTTGGAAATCGCCATACTCCCGCGCGATAGCGGCGCGTCCTTGCTCACCGTAATCTTTCTCGGAAAAAACAAACACGACATAGACTTTGTTATCTTTTATGTACAGGGAAACGACAATGCGGCCAAGATTAGTCGTTTCCAGCGACATGATAACTTGCGTATTGCGCGGATCAACCGCTGAACCTTTCCCTTCGCCGTCGCGCTTGACGACAATTTCCAAATCTTTCGGCGGCGTGGTCATAGCATTGGGAATCTGCTGGTAAAGATAATTTACCTCCGAGCGCCCCGGCTGCGAAAGGAGCGCCTGGGCCAGCATATTATCCATGACGCCATCGAGCTTACCGTGAAATTCCATTAAAGCGGAAGAAAGAGCTTGCGCTTCTTTACTGTTTGAGGCCGGCGCTTTATCCTGCACTCCGGCCAATAAAGCTTTGAGCGCCCGCGCGTCATTGAGGGTTGTCTGTCGGGTAACTGTGGCTTTATTACCGGTCGCTTTTTCCGAAAGATTGCGAAAAGATTCATCAAATTGCGACAGGAGCGTTCCCAATTGAGAAACAAGGTTAGCGTCAAGCAGACCTTTCCCCATTCCCATAGCGGAATTTAAATTCCCTACCGCTTGCTGCAGCGCGCCAAATTGTTGGGCCAAACCGGGATTCTGGGAAAAATATTGGCCTAAAACTTTCGCCGCCTGCGGCGAATCGATCCCTTTCATCAACAAAAGCAGGGAAGATTCCTGCATCGCCGGCGATTTATCCGATCCCTGCAGCATTGTCGCCAGGCGGACAAAATTGGGACGGGAAAGTTCCACACCGTTGCGCAGCATGAGAGAAGCTAATTTAGTATTGAAATCATTTGGTTCAACCTGAATATTTAATAAATGGGAACGAACATCTTCGATGGTGAGCGCTCTGGCAATTGTCGGAGCTGCTGCCGCCGGAGCAGCCGGTGCGGCAGGAGCCGCTGTTTGCGGGGCGCGGGTTGGGGCAACTTCACCGGGTCTGGTCGGCGCCGCCTGGGTAGGAATACCGCGCGCGCCGCCGGCAGTTTGACTTTGTGGAGTTGAACTAACAGGAGCGCTGGCCGATTTACCGGTCGGCCAAATGATTGGCTTACCAGGATGGACACCGCCGCCTTCGGTGTTAAAATTACCGCCCATGCATCACTCCCAACTATTTTTTCTTCGGTTCGCTGGCCTTACCGGCTGTTGCGCCTGCCGCAGCAGACTTCGTTTCAGCCGCCGGTTTACCCGCCGTGGCGGGAGCCGCTTTCTCTCCTGGTTTACCCGCCGCAGCGGAGGCTGCCGCTTCGGCCGCAGTACCTTCAGCCGGCGCGCCTTCAGCCGCAAAGGTCGGTTGAGCCGCAGCTTCTTCTTCTTTAGTCGGCGGGGAAACGTTAGCGATCATTTCCGCTGGATCAGATAAGACTTCAATTTCCTGGGCGGCTTTTAAATCGGAGACATGGAGAGAAGTGTTGATCGCCAATTGAGCGACATCAATTTCAAACTTATCCGGGATATTGCCGGGTAAACATTTGATTTCGATCTCACGCAAGCCGTGGACAAGGACGCCGCCGGAATCTTTGACGCCAATCGGGGTGCCAATTAATTCAACTGGGACACTAGTTTTAATCGCTTCGTCCATAACAATATGCCTTAAATCAAGATGAATGATCTCTCCGTTCAATGGATTACGCTGGACCTGCTGGGTGATAACCGGCACATTTTTTGATTTTTCACCGGCGGCAACATTTAAATTAAAAATGAGGTTATGGCCGGCGTCAGATTGCAAAACTTTTTTAGTAAATTCTTTCAGGTCAATAGCAATCGCGGTTGCGGGGAATTTCCGGCCGTAAACCACCGCCGGGATTTGGCCGCTGGCCTTCAGTTTTTTGGCCTTTTTACCCAATGCTTGTCTCTCGGCCGCCTTAATTTCTACCTGTTCTTTCGTCATTAATTATTCCTTCCTTTCATCAAGCTCTGAACATAGATTTTATCATAAAATCGCAAGGACTTCAATGCCTGTACGGCGTCTTTGTCCGCCCATTATGGATAATATACTGTTCCTTAGGCATGGGCGGATAAGTCTTCTTTAAGCGGTTCTCACGATACCATTTTAATATGTCCCGAGCGATATAAGCCGAAGCCTGGTCTCCATGGGCGCCATGGGCGACAAAAGCGGCAATGGAGATTTGCGGATCATCATAAGGGGCATAACAGATAAACCAGGCGTGAGGCAGTCCTGGCGTTTGGGCAGTCCCTGTTTTTCCCGCCGCCGGCGCCGCCGCCGCCCGGACAGCAATTCCCGTCGCTCGATTAATAACATTATACAGCGCCTCCCTGATCAAATTTAAATACTCCGGCGCAATTCCCAAAGGAGGTCCATTTTCTTTTTTGGCCTGATAGACGATACGTCCGCTCCGATCTTTTATCTGTTCCACAACATACGGCTTCACGATCTTCCCCGTCGCGATAGCCGCATAGGCCGCGGCCATCTGCAAAGGAGTAACCTGGACCCAGCCCTGGCCTATTCCATAATTGATTGAATCGCCTTCATACCATGGCTCTTTAAAATATTTTTCTTTCCACTCCCGCATCGGAATCATCCCCTTCTTTTCCTGCGGCAGATCAATGCCGGTCTTCTCCCCCAGGCCAAACAGGGCCGCATATTTGGCCAAAAGATCGGGGCCGAGCCGGCGGCCCAATTCATAAAAGACGGCATCGCAAGACCAGACCAAGCCTTCCTGCGCCGTAATGGGACCATGGCCGCTCTCCAGCCAGCATTTAGCGATACGGTTATTGATTTTATAATAGCCGCGGCAATTAAAAATCTCTTCGGTTGAAACTTTATGTTCGCTCAACGCGGCCGCTAAAGTTACGACTTTAAAAATTGAACCCGGCGGATAAATCGCCAGGGCGCGATTGATAAAAGGCTGGCGTAAATACTGCAGTTCCCGCCAGCCAGACTTGCGTTTTGGATCAGTAAAAATATTAAGATCATAATTAGGCGAGCTGGCTAAAGCCATGACCTGTCCTGTTTTGACATCTAAAACAACCACCGCCCCTTCCAGGTTGCCCAAGGCCCTCTCGACCGCTTGCTGCAATTCCATGTCAATCGTCAGCCAGACATCGGGCCCGGGGACAGACTCCAATGATTCCAAAATCCTTAACGGAGTGCCATGAACATCAACCTCAACCTTTTTTCCGCCGTCGACGCCGCGGATTAACTCATCATAGCTTTTTTCGATCCCGTCTTTGCCAAGCAGATCGCCCGCATGGTACCCGCGGGATTTTAAGCGGGATAAATCAGCGGCGGAAATTTCGCCGACATAACCCAACAGGTGCGAGGCTAATTTCCCATGCGCCGCCAGCCGGACAGGCAGGCTGGTAACAACCACTCCCGGCAGATCATCTTTTTTCTCTTCAATACGGATCGCGGCGGACAGGGAAATATTATTTTTAATAATAAATGGCTCCGCGGCAGAAACTTTTAATTCGATTTTTTCTCCCAGCAATTCATTAAGGAGGGCAATTATTTTAGCCCGGGCTTCCGACGTCCGGTTGCGCAAAGCGTCCGGGGTGACCCGCACGGAAAAGACCGGCCAATTTTTCACCAGGACTTTATTGTTGCGGTCATAAATTACACCCCGCGGCGCCGGGTCCGGCACAGTTTTCGCCGCGTTGGCCAGCGCCAGGTCATTAAAATGTCCAGCCTCAATCATTTGTAATTGCAGTAGACGTAAAAACAATAAGACAAAAATTGCGGCGAAAACAGCGAAGACCGCGCGGCTCTTATTCTTCATTAAGCATTCGCCTCAATAAAAACAAAATCAACGGCGCCAGGAACAAATTATAAATTGTGGCGGCAATAATCTTGAAGCTGAAAGCGACCGGGGAACGGGAAATCTCTCCGCCAATTCCGAATAAAATGATTTGCCCAACCAAGAGCAGCGGCGTTAAAAACGCAACTAAAGCCAGAATGAGCGCTTGTTCATCGCCGAGAAAACTCTGGCGCACCATGGCCGCCCCGCCGGCGACTAAAGTCCTGCTCATGGTATAAAAATACGGCCCGACCGCTGATAAATCCTGAAAAAAACCGGCCAGGAAAGCAAAGAATATTGGCTCAACGCCATGATCAATGACCGTGAAGACAATGATACTGATCAGGAAAACATCAGGAATTACGCCAAAAAAAATCAACTGCGGCAACAAGACTGTCTGGCAAATTACCAGGCCTAATAAATATAAGGATAATTTTAACCAGCGCATATTAAAGTAAAATAAAAACTTGCTCCAGGCGGAAAAATTCAACGGCTGGCTCAACGATCACCTGGTAAAACAGGTCGTGTTCTTTCTTGGCCGCGTGCACTACAGTCCCCAGCGGCAACCCGGCCGGATAATTAAGAGAGATCGCCGCCGTGACAATTTTATCGCCGATCCGCACGTCGCCGCCAGCCGCCACATATTTCAGGTAAAGCTTACTGACGGCGCTGCCGACCAGCACTCCGAGATCGCGGCTGCGCGCGTCAGCCGCCGCTACCCGGCTTTCGGGGTCAATGAGCAGCCTGACCCTGCAGGATAGAGTCTCGACGGCAACAACCTGGCCAACCACACCTTGAACGGTTATCACCGCCTGTCCAAGCTTGACGCCATTGATCCGCCCGCGGTCCAGTTCGACCAGGGAGAACCACGGCTCCGGCGAACGGCCGATGATCCGGGCCGTCAGCAGGTGAAAGCGCCGGGCTGATTTCATGGAAAAATTTAAGGCGGTTTTTAATTGTTCATTCTCATTTTTCAATTCATCTAAAATTAACGCTTCAACTTTAAGCTGCGCCAATTCTTGCTGATATCGGGCATTCTGACTGGCCAGGCTGGCTAAACTAACTACCCGACCGGGAAAAGCCACTACCCCGCGCCAAACAGAAACCGCCAGCCATTGAGTGGGAAAAATAAAGATTTGCGCTGTGGTCCGCAGGACATTGAATTTATTAAACACCGGCAGAGAACAGACAACCGCGACAAGGAATAATAAAACCGCCAGTACCAACGGATTTTTCTGGCGATAGGGGCGCAGCGTCACTGGTTCGTTCGTTTAGGCATGATCAAGACTTTTTTCAGGGTGTCAATCTCCTCCAAAATCTTGCCCGTGCCGTAAGCCACGCAAGAGACGGGATCATCAACGACATACACCGACATATCAGTCTCCTGGGCTAAATATTTATCCAAACCGCGCAGAAGCGAACCGCCGCCGGCCATGACGATCCCGCGGTCCATGATATCAGCCGCCAACTCCGGGGGAGTCTTTTCTAAAGTCATCCGCACAGCATCGACCACCGTCGAGACAGGGTCTGATAAAGCATCGCGGATTTCTGAAGAAGTTAAAGTTAAAGTTTTTGGTAAACCGGTGACTAAATCCCGTCCTCTCACTTCAATCGTCCGCTCTTCAGCCAGAGGATATGCGGAACCGATATCAATTTTAATCTGCTCCGCCGTTCGTTCCCCGATCAATAAATTATAATTTTTGCGGCAGTGCGCCACGATCGCCTCATCCATTTCGTCGCCAGCGACGCGAATTGATTTAGAGACGACGATGCCGCCCAAAGCTAAAACGGCGACTTCCGTGGTACCGCCGCCGATATCGACAATCATGCTCCCCTGGGCTTCGGAGACCGGTAAATTTGCGCCGATTGCCGCTGCCATCGGCTCTTCTACTAGATAAGCTTCCCGGGCGCCGGCATGGAGGGCGGCGTCGAGGACAGCGCGTTTTTCCACGCCGGTAATACCGGAAGGGACACCGACAACAATGCGCGGCCGGACAAAAGCGGAACGGTTATGGCTCTTATTGATAAAGTGGCGCAGCATCGTTTCGGTAATTTCAAAATCAGCAATGACGCCGTCGCGCATCGGGCGTACAGCGACAATATTGGCCGGCGTGCGGCCCAGCATCGCTTTCGCCTCATTGCCGATGGCCAGAGCCTTGCCGCTATCCTTATCAATCGCCACAACGGAAGGTTCGCAAAGGATAATTCCCTCGCCGCGCGCAAAAACCAGAGTTGTTGCCGTCCCTAGATCGATCCCTAAATCACGCGAAAAATGACCGAAAAGCGAATCGTACAATCCCATTTATTTTACCTCTTTCATTCAAAAATTATTATCGACGCGAAACCCTGGGTT
The DNA here is from genome assembly GCA_016219705.1 of Candidatus Saganbacteria bacterium. Classification (GTDB taxonomy): domain Bacteria; phylum Margulisbacteria; class WOR-1; order O2-12-FULL-45-9; family O2-12-FULL-45-9; genus JACRKQ01. The sequence continues at coordinate 46,813 of JACRKQ010000010.1, forward strand.
TTTAACTGCTCCTGCAATTGCCGAGCCTGCGTTTTTTTCTTAAAAGCTCCCGCTTGCACGCGCCAGCTTCCTTGAACTTCACGGACAAAAGATTCAAAACCAGCGGCTTGCAATTTTTTTGCCGACTCAAGAGCCGTGATCTTGTTCTCATAAACGCCGGCCTGTAATTTATAATATTTGCCGCTGACAACCGGGAGGGGCTGTTTTACAACAAACATTTTTTTTGTTTTGTGTGCGACTGGCAAGGCTGGAGGAATAGTTGGTCCCGGTGTCGAGGCAAACGAATTAAGAGCGGGAGCCGCTTGAAGATCCGCAATATTATCCGGCGGCGCAGGGATATTGACTTTAATTGCCGATGGCGCTTCTTTTTTTAGCGGCAGCAAGATCCTTTTCCCCAGATTAAAACTCAACCAGAAACTGCCGACGATAACGAAAATTAAAAAAAGCGGAATTAAAATACCCTTAGCCGCCAGCCAAAAACGGCTGCGGCGCGGAATGCCATGCAACACCGGATCATTGGCCGGCGCTTCGGACTGATCGGGATTATGGTTTAATTCTGCCACGGCAGATATTCTACACTGTCCGGCGGCACAGCGTCAAGCGTAGAAATATGTTAGCAGCCCTGACGAATAGTATTTGACACCGAAGGGAAAAATTCACTTCAGCAAACAAATTCTTCGCATGATTTTAACAAGGCATGGGAACCCCTTTTCCGCTTAATTTTTTTTGGACTTTACAATCTGGCAGATGTAAA
>JACRKQ010000069.1 GCA_016219705.1 Candidatus Saganbacteria bacterium
ACCCGTTTGGGTCAGACGACCCGTTTGGGAAGACAGATCCGGATCTTTGAGACGCTTTAGTCCTCCGCTTAAACCGCGCGGGAAAACAGCGCCTTTATTTAGCGCTAATTCAAATAAAACCAAACCGAGACTGTAGATATCAGACGCCGGTGAAGCCGCCTGCCCCAGCAATTCTTCCGGCGCCAGATAACGACCGTTATCCAAAATCTCCAGAACTTTTTGCGGCATGGCCTCTTTAATCTCCCCTTCAATGACAAAATCGGTTAATTTAACGACCCCCTGGTTATCGATAAAAATATTGCTCGGTTTAATGCCGCCATGGACAATGCCCCGGGCATGGACAACCGCCAGGCTGGCGCAGACCTCTTCAATGATGACCAAAGCCTTCTCCAGTTCGAGTTTTTCATTCCCTGTTAGGATCTGCTCCAAACTTTTACCGTCAATATATTCACGCACATAATAGAAGCCCTGCCAGCCGTAATCGCCATCCAATAGTTTAGCGACGCCATGATAGTTTATTTGCGCCAGTTCTTTGACTTTGGCTTTCATGCCATTGATTAAATTGGAATTGAGCGCCCCGCGTTTGTAGATTTTAATGATTAATGGACGATTGGAGGCTAAAAATGTCCCGGCATAAGTCGCGCTGAAAGCATTTTCCGAGAGTTGTTCACCAATGCGATAGCGGCTTTTTAAAAAACGCTCCACGAGATCATTATATAAGAATTAAGGCATAATGAAAAGCGGGGTCTCAACGTTCACTTTAGCATAGAGATATTTGATGGTCCGATTTTCGACCGCGACACAACCGAGAGTATTATCTTTACGGGTGACAAATTCTAAATTTGGATCAAGCGCTTCCAGCCGGTTTAATTTTGAAGCCAGCTGCGTCGCCGCCCCATGGATGCCGTAAGCGTCTTTAAAACCGAGAAAAAGCGTAAAGCGGCTCTGGGGATTTTTGACATAGATTTTAAACTTCCCTTCCGGCGTCCAACGATTATTTACCCCCAGGGAGATAGGAACGGGGAAGCTATGGACAAAACCGCCAAAGCGGTCGCCGCGCACGATAAAACCATTGCGGCAGAAATAAAGGAGATGATCCTTTTTGCTGACGACAATAACTTCGCCATTACCGTGCCTTTTCGCAATTTTCAGAACTTTTTTCTCAAGTTCGGGATGGGAATAATATTCAAACCCGGCCTGCCCCGCCTTAAGCTCAAGAGAAAAACAGAGCAGCAGCTCCAGCAGGACAATGCTCCAAATTAAATATTTATATCGTTTCATCATAACTATTTGTCGAACGAAAATAAAAAAAATTTCACTTTACAGGCAAATTTGCTAAAATTGCTTAATGGCAAGCATTCGTCCGGCCGTAGTCAAAGATAAAGCAAAAATTTTTTTTCTGCTTAAAGAACTTGATCTTTATTATGAAAATTTAATTTTTAAAGATTTTTTCGTGGCCGAAGACAACAGGAAAATTATCGGCGCTGTCCAATTTGAACAATTTACTACTTTCTATTATCTCTCTTCATTGGGTGTTTCTCAAGAATATCAGCATCATGGGCTGGCCCGCCTTTTGCTCAAGCGGATTTTAAGCGTCATTAATAAACCGGTTTATCTTTATACTATTATCCCCGATTTTTTCACTCGCTTCGGATTTAAAATAATTACTGCTCCACCGCCCAACCTCCCAACCAAAAAAAATTACGAATGCCGCGATTGTTTCCCCGATAAATGCGTCACTATGGTAAAATATCCTGATGCTGCCTGAATATCCCCAGTTGAAGGAACTCCAAATGGCTAATCTGCCCAAGATCAAACATTTTTTCGCGCAAAAACAACCAGCGGCTTGCGAGGTCTCCCCGGCCAACTTACTGATCTGGCAGGATTTTGACCGGCCGCAAATCACGCTCATTAATGACAATCTGTGTCTCTTCATCAGTCCAATTAATGAAAAGCCTTTTTTCCTGGAGCCGCTTGGCAACCAGCAATTATTGGCTACAATTGAGACAGCCCTCAATCATTGCGGCAAAATCTCGCGAGTGACGGAAACATTTGTGAAACAATTGCCGCAAAACCAATTTAAGATCTGCTGCCTGCGCGCGCATTTTGATTATCTTTACGAAACAAAGGTTCTAGCCGAACTTAAAGGCCGCCGTTTTGACGGCAAACGCAATCATATAAAACGTTTCCGGCTGCGCCATCAGAATTATACTTACCAGCCGCTGCAGCCGGAAGCGGAAACCGCTTGTTTACAGCTTTTTGAAGAGTGGTTCGCTGCCCGACAAGAATCGCGCCATTTTCCCAGACTGGCCCGCACCGCTCAAAGGCAGGCGCTGGTTAAAGCGTTTAAATATTTTAAGGAGATAAATTGCCGCGGCGGCGTTTTAAAAATTGAAGATCAGGTCAAAGGGTTTATTATGGGGAGCCCGCTTAATGATCGGACAATATCGGTCCATTTCCAATACGGCCACCCGTCAGTCCAGGGTATTTTTCCGACGCTGCTCTGGGAGGCTTGCAATAAAACTTTTGCCGATTTTAATTGCCTTAATTTGGAACAGGACCTGGGCATCCCTGGCCTGCGCCAATCCAAGCTCTCTTACTCCCCGGAGCTGGTGAAAAAATTTGAGATTACTCCCCGCCTGCCATCAAACGGATAATTTCCACATTATCGCCCGGTTTAATGACAACAGAAGAAAATTCCTCGCGCTTCAAAATCCGGCCATTGAGCTCAATCGCGCAGGTTTTAACAGGGATTTTCAAATGGCGCAATAACCCGCTGACCCGGCTTTTATCTTTAACTTGGGAGCTTTTGCCGTTAACCTTAATTTCCATCATTTAAGAACTGATTCCCAATCCTTGAAGATCGGCTCATAACCGGCTTTTTTTATCGCCGCAACTACAGCTGGGACGCCGCGCCCATCGGCAATGTTAAATTGTTCTCCTCCGCCTGTTTTCAAAGCGTAGCCGCCGGGCGACGTTTTTGATCCGGCGCTCATTTGCGTTATGCCAAAAGAAAATATTTTATCGCGCAAGCGGGCCGGTTCCCTGGTCGACAAAACAAACCCGACTTGAGGGAAAAGGAGCCGAAAACTGATGATCAGATGGAGAAGCTCCCGGTCGGAAACAGGATATGGGACTTTAAAGCCCGCCTCTACCGGATTTATGCGGGGAAAACTTAATTGAAATTGCGTGCGCCAATATTTCTTCAGCAAATAATTAAGATGATCGGCCAGCGCCGGCGCTTCATCACGCCAATCATGCAAACCCAATAACACCCCCAACCCGATCCGGCGCATCCCGGCCGCCGCCGCCCGCTCCGCTGTTTTTAGCCGCCACTCATAATTTTTTTTTGGCCCAAAACGATGGACGCGGTTATAAGTCTGGCGATCATATGTCTCCTGATAAATAGTCAGCCCATCAACGCCAGCCTGGATCAACGTCCTGTATTCTTCAGTCGCCAGGGGATAAACTTCAAGAGAGATAGAAACAAAAATAGTTTTTAATCTTTTGATGATCTGCTCAAGATACGAGACGGGGACGCTTTGGCGCGCTTCACCGGTCAAAACCAGAATATGCCGGAAACCGGCTTTTCTTAAAACTCGGGCTTCTGCGACGGCCTGTTCAACATTCAAAGTGATTCTTTTGATCCGCCGGCCGGCATTAAAGCCGCAGTAAGTACAGCAATTTTCACATTCGTTGGAAAGATAAAGAGGCGCATATAATTGGATTACCCGGCCAAAATATTTGATCGTCTCCTGCCTGGCCTGGGCGGCGATTAGATCGAGATCCGGCGCCGTTAAAAGATCCGTGATGTTCATAGATGAAGAGGACTGGAGGCTTGAGCAATTTTTGTCTCGGTAATCAAGCCGGAGAGGTAAGCCTGGCGGCCGGCCATGACGGCTAACTTAAAAGCTTCGGCCATTTTAACGGGATTGAGAGCAGCGGCAATCGCTGTATTGACCAACACCGCATCCGCTCCCATTTCCAAAGCTTCCGCCGCGTGTGAAGGAGCGCCAAGGCCGGCGTCTACGATAACCGGCACCGTGGCCTGTTCAATAATGATTTCAATATGGTAGCGGGTCTTTATCCCCTGGGCCGAGCCGATGGGCGAACCAAGCGGCATGACCGCCGCGCAACCAACTTCAGCCAATCTTTTCGCCAGGACGGGATCGGCATTAATATACGGCAGAACGATAAATTTTTCTTTGACTAATTGTTCCGCCGCGCTCAAGGTTTCGGTCGGGTCAGGCAAAAGATAGCGCGGGTCGGGAGTAACTTCAAGTTTAATCCAATTGGGCAAGCCAAAGGACCGGCTAAGCCGGGCTAAACGGAGCGCTTCTTCGGCATTTTTCGCCCCCGAAGTATTGGGGAGAAGCAAATACTTTTTCTGGTCCAGATTATTTAAAATATGGTCGCGCGGATTTTTCAGGTCGACACGGCGCAGGGAGACCGTAACAATCGCTGTCTCGGCGGCGGCCAGCGCCGCTTTCATAATCTTTGGCGAAGCAAATTTCCCCGTCCCAAGCAATAAGCGGGAAGTAAATTCCCGACCGGCAATCTTTAATTTGTCCTCTTTCATTATAATAACACATTATCTATTAAATTGATTCTCAAAACAAGCAGTGGTACAATAAGCTCAACATTGTGACAATCAGACGAATTTCAGATAAAGAGATCAGAAAGGCTGTTTCGACCGGCCCGCTAGCTGAAGCCGCCCCGACTGGTTTACCGCCAATCCTGCGCGCCTCCTGGAAATTTGCCCAAAATATGGCCAAGCGTTTTAACCGCGAATTAATGGTTGAACGTCTCGGCGATTTTTTAAAACAATTATCAAAAAAGTTTGTCCCGCCAAAATCAAAAACCGTTAGCCGCAAGGAATTAGAAGACCGGATTATTGAAGCCCTGCGGGCGGAATTCATGAAATATTCCGATGAGACATTGAAAAAATATGATGAGCGGATCAAAGCGACGGTGCGCTGGTATGTCTCCTCTCTCCCCCGCCACATCGCCTCCTCCGAAGCCCACGACCTGGAAGCGGAGGCCAAGATTGCTTTTATGGAATGCCTCAAGACCTGGGACCCGCGTAAAGGCGAGCTTTGGCCGTATGTCTCTTTCCGTCTCAAGGGAGCGATGCAGGATTATCTGCGCAAGCGCGGCGGCGACCCAGTCGCCGGACTTTATGAACATGTTACAGCAGCAGCCAACGTCTACATGGCTTTTAACAATAAACATATCGCCGATGAAGGTACGATTGATAAATCGCTGCATCTGGAATCAGCCCTGAAAGATTTTCCAGAAAAAGAGAGGGCAGTCATTATTGGTTATTATCAAAAAGACAAAACATTTAAGGAAATAGGCAAAGAAATTGGTTTATCGGAATCCCAGGTCAGCCGGATTTGTAAAGATGCCACAGAAAAGCTTAAAACCGCCTTACTTGAACCCGCTGAACCACTGGATATTACTGCTGATATAATGAAGCGGAGACAGTTTTAAGCCTTCGAATACGGACAAATTTCGTTGTAGGCGCAGAAGCTGCAAACGTAATAGTTCGGCTTAGCTGGAAACTCCGCCTCGCGGATCCCCGCCGCTACCTGCAAGATTGTCTCCCAAACCTTGGCCACCTCGGCAGCGTTTTTGGTTGTCGTTCCGATCAGTCCGCTATCGAGAAAATATAATTTTAATTTTTCTGGCAGCTTTTCAAACCGGACTTGCCAGGCAGCCGCATAAAGCCCCAGCTGCAAACTCTGTTTCGCTCGTTTGTCAGCCGCCATTTGATCCTTGACTTCTGACGTTTTAAAATCAATAATTTCAATCTTGCCATCAGACTCGTCCACCCGATCCCAACGTCCCCTGATTGTTAAATTATTATGCGCGATACTAAATTCCTCTTCGACAAACTTGATCTGGCTTTTACTTTTCTCTTCTCTTTTATAAAACCGTTGCAAAACTTCTTTCGCTCGAGCCAGGCGCTGCTCCTCATGCTGTCGGGAAATAAAGCCTTCAGCCGACCAATAATGCATTAGTTCCTGAATCATTGCCGCGAGTGAAACTTTCTTTTTATTCAATTTCACCTGGCTATAAAACTGGACCGCCTTATGCAGGGCTTGACCATAGATAATCGCATGGTTCGGCAATAAAGGAATTTTTAGAATATGAACATATTTATATTTCAGTGGACAGATCAAATAATCTTCTACCTGGGAAAAGCTTAAGGCTAATTGCTCATCAGCCCGTAACTTTCTGACCGGTGGCATCACTATTTCATTGGGGGCAAATAAGGAGATCTGTCCCAGCGAAGTTGTTCTCTTCATCGGGACATCAATTCTTGGCATTCCGAGAGCCTCTAACACAAAAGGAGAAATCTTACGCTGCCGCTTGGTCGTCTCTGAAATCGCCAAAGAATAATCCGCCGCCGATGATAAAAATAATTCTTCCTTCGCCCGGGTCATGCCTACATAAAACAGGCGTCTCTCTTCAGCAATATGGCTGTTGGCAGCAATTACCTCTTTTAATAATCCCGCCGGTAATTCTAACGACTCGTACCTTTCTCTGACCGGAAATTTGTCAACCACCAGACCAACCATAAAGACGACGCGAAATTCCAAGCCTTTGGCTTTATGGACGGATAAAATACTGACCGCATCCAGCTCCGGGTCAAAATTGTTTGGCTCCACTCCTTGGTCGCCAGATTTCCGCAACAAATCCAAATATTTTACAAACTCCGCCACTCGATCAAGTTCGGCTACATTTTTAAAAATCACCAATTTATCAAAAAAGGCGGCCAGATTACGGAGACGACGATCATTGGCTTCATTTTCCTCATGTGTCAAATAATTAATATAATTAGAACGATAAAGAAAACGATGCAAAACCTCCCCCGTCGAATGATCCTTGGCCAACTCCAAATAATAATTCAGATCAGCCATGATTTGCTGAATAATCTTGCGTGATTTCGGCTTTAGATCATCCAGGACAGAATACTCCTCTCCCCCATCATCGAGATGGGAAAAGACGTGATGAAGGGTATAATTGCGCCGCTTGGCAAAAGTATTTAATTTCTGCAAATCGAGAGGAGCCAGATGATAAATATCCGACGCCGCCAATTGATAGAGGGCCAACGAGTCAGAAAGATCGCCTATAGACTTTAAAAATGAGACGGCCAGCTGGACTTCGGGATTTTGATAAAAGCTTCCGACCCCACTTCCCTGATGCGGGATCGATAAAAGATTTAGCGCCTGCTTGATCGCCTCCATATCAGCATTCGCCCGAACAAGGATAGCAAAATCGTTGTATTTGTATCCAGCCTCATATTTCTCTTTTATCATCCTGGCTACCCAATCAGCTTCTGTCGCCGCGCGATCGAAATAATTATGTGTTGGCTTCTGCCCCACTTTTTTCTGGCTCAGCAGTTTTTTATTGATTTTAGCTTTGACTTCCAGGCGCTCGGGATCGTTGTGACGAATTAAGCGATAAGCAGTATCAAGAATCGCTTGGCTGGAACGGTAATTTTTAGTCAAGACTATAATTTTGACTTTTTTGTAGGTTTTTTGAAAATTAAGGATGTTGGAGATGGCGGCGCCCCGAAACTTGTAAATTGATTGATCATCATCACCCACAACCATTAGATTGGCCCGGGGGCCAGCCAACAATTTTAATAACTCAAACTGGGCAAAGTTGGTATCCTGGAACTCATCGACCAAAATATATTTATAACGGTCGCGGTATCTTTTGAGAATCGCCGGCTTATTGCGGAAAATATTTAACGTCATCCCAACCTGATCAGCAAAATCCACAAAACAGTGCTTTAGCTTCAGCTCCTGATACTTAGCGTATATTTTCGCAACTTCTTGTTGTTTCAATAGTTCTTCTTTGTCGTATGTTCTTACGTTCTTTAGTTTTTTAGTTGTCCAAGTTAAGTATGCTTTGGGAGTAATGTTTTCGTCTTGCGCCCGACTAATTAAATTTAGAAAAACCTCGATGTGTTTAGTCGGATTTCCCAGCGATTTGTAATAATGAAGTGGAAAATCAAAAAGATGCTCGCGAAAGAAGATCAATTGCTCTTCGGCAGATAAGACCCGATAATCCGAACGCAGGCCCAAATCGAGCGCTTGATCGCGTAAAATTCTATCGCCAAAAGCGTGGAAAGTGGAGATCGCCACATCAATATAACCGTAGGGAACCTGCTGGTCAACGCGAGTTTCCATCTCCTGGGCGGCTTTATCAGTAAAGGTTAAGGCAAGAATTTCGCTGGGTTTGGCTTTTTTGGTTTTAATGAGGTGAGCAATGCGCTGAATAATAACCCGGGTTTTCCCCGTTCCCGCTCCGGCCACCACTAGCAGAGGACCCCGATCATGCGTAACCGCCGCTATTTGTTCCGGATTAAGCCCCGTCAGATTTTCCAGTTTATTTGTTAAGAACAACTCGATCGACCCCGTCCACCTCATAAACTTCGACGCTAACCTTTTCGTCTTTGGCGGTAGGGATAACTTTACCGATAAAATCCGGATGGATCGGCAATTCGCGATGGCCGCGATCAACCAGCGCGGCTAATTGCACCTTGGCCGCCCGGCCATAATCTTTCAGGCCATCTAAAGCGGCGCGCGTGGTCCGCCCGGCAAAGATCACGTCATCAACCAAAACCACCGTTTTATCGTTCACGGAAAAAGGGATCTCTGATTTGCGGACTTCGATGTACTCCCCTTTTTTATTTAAATCATCGCGATACAGGGACACATCGAGGCCGCCAACCGGCACTTTTTCTCCTTCTTCTTTTTCAATAATATCGGCCAGGCGCTTGGCAAGAGGAACCCCGCGCTGGATAACGCCGACCAGAACAACTTCTTTGACCCCTTTATTGGCTTCAACAATTTGGCGGGCCATGCGGCGGAGAACACGGCCAACTTCAACATTATCCATAATAATTTTTGCTGTCTTGTCAGTCGCTATTTTCTTTTTTCTCTTAATTTCTGCCATTTTCATCGCCTCCACTTTATGGTATTATAGCATAAGTTTTGTTGTGTGCGCCTATAGCTCAGCTGGATTAGAGTACTTCCCTGCGAAGGAAGGGGTCGTGCGTTCGAATCGCACTAGGCGCGTTTTTTTTGGGAAGGGTGCGAGAGTGGTTTATTCGGTACGCCTGGAAAGCGTATGTACCGAAAGGTACCGTGGGTTCAAATCCCACCCCTTCCGAAGCTTGTGGAGGAGTACCCAAGTGGCTCAAGGGGACGGTTTGCTAAACCGTTAGTGCGCCTTTGGCGCAGCGCGAGTTCAAATCTCGCCTCCTCCGCCAATTTCCGTTTCAGTCAGTAGAAACTTAGCTGCCCAATAATTCTCTTATTTTCTTCAGCAGTTCTTCCGACTTGAATGGTTTGGTCATATAAGCATCGGCGCCCATTTCTTTCCCCTGTTCAATATCCTTGCTCTGTGTGCGGGCGGTCAGCATAATGATGGGAATCCGGGCGTATTTTTCATCAAACTTCAGCATGCGGCAGACGACAAACCCATCCATTTTAGGAAGCATGACATCAAGAATGATTAAATCGGGCTTCTCCTGGCGCGCCTTAGTCAGCCCTTCCTGCCCGTCAAAAGCGGCAATGACCGTAAAACCGTTGGCCTCCAAACGCAATTTTATCGCCTCGCTCATCGCCGCTTCATCTTCGATTAATAAAATTTTCCGGCTCATCCCTCTACCCTCGGTAAACTGAAAATAAATTTTGCTCCCTGGCTAACCGCGCTTTCGACCCAGATGCGGCCGCCATGCAGCTCAACGATTCCCCGGCAAATCGAGAGCCCCAGCCCAGTCCCTCTGACAGCATTTGTTTTTTCATTTTCAACCCGGATAAAGCGGTCAAAGATCTTTAACCGGTCGCTCTCCGCGATCCCGATCCCTTTATCTTTCACAGACCCTATTATATTACCGCCGGAAATTTCCAGCCCGACTATGACCTCGCCTCCGGGATCAGAATATTTTATGGCGTTATCAATTAAATTAATGAATAATCTCAAGATTTGGTCAGCGTCCACCCAATTAGCCAGCGGCTGACGGGAAAAGTTGGCTTCAAGTTTGATCTGTTTCTCTTCAGCTTTATGTTTGAGCAATTCGATGGCTTTTGCTGCGATCTGGGTTAGATCTGTTGTTTGGCGCTTTAAGACCAAAGAACGTGATTCAATTTTTGAAATATCCAATAAATTATCAATGATGCTGGCCAGACGATCGATATTCCCTCGGGCGACTGTGAGGAAGTCTTTACCTTTTGGTCCATCTAGGGAAACAACACCATCTTCAATTAAAGAAATATTTTCCCGGACTACCGAAAGCGGGGTGCGCAATTCATGGGAAGCCGTGGCGACAAATTCATCTTTCAAACGGTCGGTCTCCTTCACCTTCTCCAGCGCGCCCAGCAGTTCCTCGTTTTTTTTCATCAGTTCTTTGCGATGCTGGTTAACCAGTTTAGAAAAATAAAAAATTGTCGTGGAAAAAAGAAAAAAAGCGACCGTGACAAAAACCGCCCGGTTAAGGATCAATTCTAATAATTGTTGGGGCGTGAGGTTGACAACCAGGCCATAAGACGGCAGGATCCTATAATATGTAAGCGTTAATAACCCCAGGTAAAAAAGGGCGGAAAATATCGCAATAATGAAGACCGAAAGGGAAGCCAAAGAATAGACGCCGAATCCGGAGATGACCAGCAGGACCAGATACAAAAACCAGTAAGGGCTGTCCAACCCCCCGGTGATATAAATAAAAATAGTGATCGCTAGAACGTCAATCGTCTCCGCAGCGCTGCGCAGGAAAACCAACTGCCAGAGCTTAAAGCGTTGGCTGAACAGGTAAATTAAATGGATTAAGAAATTATAGCCCGCCAGCCCCGCAATCAGAAAAAGCGTGGCGCTAATAACCGTCAGGCCATAAAACATGGCAAAAGAAAATAAGCCTAGGCCCAGCAGGGCAATCACATAACGAATATTGACTGACCAACCAATCTTATGGCGGATATCATGAAAAATTAATTTTTGTTCTTCAAGGAGATTCATAACCTGGCCAGTCCTTTTTCCAGGTAATTTTTGACGTAATCCGCCACCGCCGCCTCCAGTGAATAACATTCAGGCCGACAACCGACGTCGCGAAGTTGGGCGAGATCAGCTTGCGTGAAATATTGGTATTTATCTTTGATCGTCTGCGGCATCTCTATATATTCTATACTGGGCGTCAAGCCGAGCGCAACAAAAATCGCCCGAGCGAGATCGTTCCAGGTGCGCGCCCGTCCTGTGCCGACATTATAAATCCCCTTGACCTGCCGGTGGCGGTAGAACCAATCCATGACAGCAATTGCATCTTTAATATAAATGAAATCGCGTTTCTGCTCGCCATCTTTATACTGGGAAAGGTATGATTTGAAGAGGCGGATTCGGCCATCGCGTTTAATCTGCTCATAGGCTTTAAGCGCCAAACTGCGCATCTCGCCCTTATGATATTCATTGGGCCCAAAGACATTAAAATACCTAAAACCGACAACTTTATCAACCAGGCCATTTTCCAGGAGCCAGAGATCAAACCGCTGTTTTGATTGGGCGTAAAGATTAAGCGGCTGCAATTTAGGAACCAAGACGGCTTCATCAGAATAACCAAGCCGCCCGTTACCATAGATCGCCGCTGAACTGGCGTAAAAAAACGGCAGCTGATTATCCAATGCCCATTTGACTAAAATCTCCGAATATCGCGTGTTATTCTCCAGCAAATAAGCGGCATCCGTCACCAAGGTAGAACTGCAGGCGCCAATGTGAAAAATTGCTTTGACTTTTTTGGTGCAGGCCCCGCGCTCAATTTGCCGGATAAAAACATCTTTTTCCTGGTAATCGGTAAAAGATTTTTCGGCCAGGTTCGCCATTTTGACTGGTGAATTGTCGTGATCAACGACTAAAATATTTTTTTCTCCCTGGTCGTTTAAATGTCCGAGAAAACCGCTGCCGATAAAACCGGCGCCGCCGGTCAGAATAATTAAACCGTCTTCAGGCAAGTCAATTTCTCCTCTTCCCAGGTCATTTGCAGGCGCGAGCGCTGCTGTGTTAATTTTTTGCCGAAGATATAACCGGCCAAAAGCGGCAGGGCGACACTCGGTTCCACCCAGGCCATCGCGCACCGCGCCTCTTTTTTTATTTTTCCCCATGACCGCCCTTCACTTAAGGTCGAACTCGATAACCCGCCATCCTGGGTGACCGCAGTGGTAATCTGCAGGGCATAATCATGTCCTCTCTCCAGACCGAAAATATATCCCATGACGATAGAATCATTAATATAGTTTTTCGGCACCCCGCCCGCCACATAAAACGCCGCGGTTTTAGAAGATTTGACGACGATTTGGACGAGTTCAACATTATCCTGGATCGCGTCGATGGAAATAAATTTTTTTCCGGCCTCACGCGCCTTAACCTGATGTTCGGTCAAGCCGATGCCAATGGAAGAGTCGTTGAGCGCCGGGACAAAGACCGGCACGCCCAATTTCCGGCACTGGTAAAGGATGGATTCTTCGTCTTTCAACTTTTTCGCTACTTCCGCCAGATAAGCGCGGCTGGAATAATTACCCGGCGGTAACTCATCAGCGACTAATTTGCAAAAACGATCGGTGCGGATCACCTGGCGATCATCAATGTAAGTATCATAGATGCGATCAATGTTATGCCGGCGCAGCAGCACATCATCGACCTCGATCTCGCCCTTAAAATGGCCATAGCCAAAAGAGGCGTAAATATCCTGGTAAATAATGGCGCCCGTGGAAACGATGACATCAACCGCCCGCCGGACGACAAGATCACGGATCACTCGCCGCAAACCGGCCGCGATCAGCGGCCCGGCCAAACCGAGGAAAACAGTCGGACGCGTCTTATCTTTATATATTCCCTTCAACACCTGGGCGCAGAGGCCGATGTTTCTGGCTTGAATCGACATATCGGCCATATTCTCTACCAGGTCGACAACAGTTTGCTGATCGGAAATTTCAATTTGTTTGACGCGCTGACGTAAAATTTGACTGCGCTTCATTATTTATTTGATCCAGAACATCCCTGTTTCACTGCGATAGACGCGATAAAGATTGCCAAATTTTTCTTCCAGGATTAATTTCTCCTCAAAATAGGCTTGCAGCCAAATCAAAGCAATGATGAACATGCCGAAATAAAAACTATAGACCGCCGACCAGACCCACCACCAGCCGACATCAATAAAGATTAAGCCTAAATAGATCGGGTGGCGAAAAAATTGGTATGGGCCGACCTTTCTTAAGTCTGCCGGAGTCAAAGTCAGGTCAGGCCATACTTTCCCTAAAGTTTTTTGCGCCAGCAGAGCTAACGCCAGGCCGAATATTATCGCGATCAGGCCGGCAATTTTCCACCAGTAATAATCTAATGCAAATTTTGGCTGGGGAAAAAATACTGTCGCCAGCGGCAGGACGACAAAAATAAGGCTGGCCAGCAGGTTATACCCGACCGATTTGCGCCAGAGCCAGGCTAGAGCAAAATTTAAAGCGAACAAAATAACTATTAAAATTTGCAAAGACATTTATGCCCTCCTAGATTTATTTATCGATTATAACAAATTAAGAGGGGGGTTGGCAATAAAATTGCTATAAGTCCGGGTAAAGGAGGTGAATAACAATGACAGGAGGATTAAATCGCACAATCCTGGCCGGCCGCCTGGTGGCTGACCCGGAGATCCGCTATACCAAGAACGAGACCGCCGTGACGCATTTCCGTCTGGCCATCAACTGCTACGGCAGTAAAGATGTCGAGTTTATCAGCTGCGTCGCCTGGGGCGGTCTGGCAAAGATCAGCGGCGAATATCTTAAGAAAGGCCGCATGATTGCCGTTGAAGGAAAACTGCAGATCCGCAGTTATAAGTCAAAAACCGGCCAGCCGAAGTCAGCCACCGAAGTCGTCATTGAAAACTTGCAAATGTTGGATTCCAAGTTCTTTAATGCGACGGAAAAAGCGGCCACTGAAGAACAGCCCGAAATACTCCCCGTTTAATCACGGTCCCGGGCCGCACCTCCCCTGGTGTCCTCGCCCGGGACTTTCCTTACTAAATACCCTGGTTCACACCAAATACTTTTGCTATAATCATCTTATGTTAAAAAGATCATTAGCCTTGTTACTGATATTAATATTCAGCGGCAGTTTTGTTTTTGCCGCTAAAATCATTCCTCTGCCGCCAGTTAATACGAACAGCCATTTTTCTCTAGAAGAGGCCATTGCCCGGCGCCGGTCCGAGACCCAATTACAGGAAAAGTCGCTGACCATGAACCAGATCTCCCAGCTGCTTTGGGCCGCGCAAGGCATAACCGATCCGACTTTTGGCTTTCGCGCCGCCCCCTCGGCCGGAGCGCTTTATCCGCTATCAATTTATGTTGCCAAACAAGATGGGCTCTTTCGTTATATCCCTGATGGCCATAAACTTATCCAAATTTCTGACCAGGACATCCGGCCTTCTATGACCCGGGCCGCCTTGAGCCAGGATTTTATCCGCGAAGCGCCGGTGGATATAATCATTACAGCTAATTTCGCGATCACCCAGGCCAAGTATGGGGCGCGCTCTTTCCGTTATGTCTGCATGGAAGCCGGGCACGTGGCCGAAAATATCCAGCTGCAGGCCGTAGCCCTGGGACTTGTCTCTGTCCCCGTCGGCGCTTTCTGGGACGATGTGATCAGGACAAACCTTAAATTACCCGAGACCCAGGATCCCCTTTATATTATCCCGATCGGTTATCTTAAATCATGAAGCGCGGACATAAGCCTGATTTCATTAGGTTATTAGCCCTCGTGATTGTCGCTTTGGCTATTATCTTTTTTTATCTGAATGCCTTTATCCCCCGCCTCATACCCAAATTTACGCGCTTCGGAATAATCCGCCAGCCCGTGACCCTGCTAATCCTGGGGACCGATGTTGATTTTGATATGGTCACCAAAAAAGAGATCGGAGATATTAACACGCGCACTGACACTATAATGGTGGCGCGTTTTAATCCTATAAATAATAAGATCAAGCTCCTTTCCATCCCGCGGGACACCTACGTCAACATCCCCGGCTTTGGTTTCAGCAAAATTAATGCCGCGCATGTCTACGGCGGTCCAAACCTGACCAAGCAGACTGTCTCTGAATTGCTCAACCGGCCCATTGATCATTATATTGAGATTCAGCCGGAAGTAGTAATTGAACTGGTTGACCTGTTGGGCGGCGTCAATATTGAAGTGGAAAAAGATATGAGTTATGTCGACCGGGCGCAAAAACTTGATATCAATTTAAGACAGGGAAAACAAAAATTATCCGGAAAACTTGCCCATGATTATATCCGCTTCCGCCATGACGCCATGGGCGACCTTGGCCGGGTGGAACGCCAGCAGAAATTTTTGACGGCCTTAACCAGAACCTTGCTGCGGCCGGCCAATATCATTAAATCGCCGCTCCTTCTGGGCGCCATCCTCAAGCATGTAAAAACTGATTTATCGCCCGGCTTGCTCTTCCGCCTGATTAATTATTGCCGCTTTATTCCGTTGGACAAAATTGCCGCCCAAACTGCGCCAGGCATCCCAACCACAGTCCCTGGAGCCGGTTCTATCATTATTCCAGACAAAAGCGCCTTGCAGAAATTAGTGATTCCCATCATGTTTTAAGACATAAGCGACCAGGCTATCAAAAGTTTTTTGTATTTCTCCTGTCTTGAAAACATTGAGTGAGCGCCGGGCTTTGGTCCCAAAATGCCGCGCCTGTTTCAGCGCCTGTTTGACAGCCAATGATTTATCCCGGGTCTTGCGCAGGTAAATTAACGGCAGGGTCATCCTGCCGTTCCCGGCATCCAGAGAAACAGTTTTTCCGAGTGCCGCTTCAGTCCCGACCAGGTCCAAACAATCATCGACAATCTGAAAGCTTATGCCTAAATTATATCCATATTTTTTCAAGGCTTGAAGCTTGTCTTTTTTCACTCGCCCGATTATTCCTCCGGTTTCGCAGCAGGCCGCGAACAAGGCAGCTGTCTTATCAGCGGCAATTTTTATATACTCCGGAAATTTTACGTCGGCGGCCGAACGGGCAGAGTTCCAAAGCTGGCGTATCTCTCCCTGGCAAATTGTCCGCGCCGTCTGCAAAAGGCTGGTCGTGATTTCTGACGAATTGATGGCTGTAACCCGGTTGAAAGCCAGGGTGTATAAATAATCGCCGAGGAGAATCGCCGCATCGCGGCCGAATTTTACATTGACCGTCGGCTGCCCCCGCCGCAGTTTGGCATTGTCAATCACATCATCATGCACCAGGGTGGCAATATGAATCAATTCAATCGCCACGGCTAAATCGACAATCTTTTTTGCCGGTTCGCCGCGACCGAATTTGGCCGAGAGCAGCGCCAAGGCGGGACGGAGGCGCTTGCCTGGTTTTCTGACGACATAGTTGCCGAGGGAGGCGATAAAATCATCATCGACATTATCAAATAGTCGCTGTAATTTTTTTTCGACCTGACGCAGTTCTCTGGCAATCGGCCGGTATATTTTTTTTAACTCCATTAACTGAAATATTGTAACATTTTTCTTGGCGCCCGGCTATGTTATAATAAGCGCGCGCAATGAAAAAATATTGGCTGGAAGCTTTGTCATCTTTTTTTATCGTCGGCTTGGGCCAGGCCATCAAAGGCCATGGCCGAAAAGCGGTTAATTTTTTATTGATTTTCTATCTTGTCATCCCCGCCCTGATTTATCTCTCCTTGCTGATTAATGGCCCTCTGTTTATTATTGTTTTTAGCCTGGCGATCTTTTTGGACTTGCTTTTATGGCTTTATAATATTTGGGACGTCCTGGTCAAGTCATAAGAATATGGAAAATCAGGAATTTGCGAAGATCTTTTGGCAAATCGCTGATTTCCTCGAGCTAAAAAACGATAATCCCTTTAAAATTCGCGCTTACCGCCGAGCCGCCCAGGTGATTGAATCGCTGTCGCATAATTTAACTGACCTTTACCAGGCCGGCGGCATTAAGGCGCTTGAAGAAATTCCCGACGTCGGCGCGCATCTCGCCCAGAAAATCGAGGAGAAAATTAAAACCGGCCGGGTTAAAGTCCGCGATCAATTAGCTAAAGAATTTCCTAAAGAATTTCTGGAGCTGATTAATATCCCTAGCGTCGGACCTAAAACCGCGATACTGCTTTATAAGAAATTAAAAATTGACACCATCAATAAACTGGAAAAATTCGCTAAAAGCGGCGCTCTCAATGAGCTCCCCGGCCTGGGAGCCAAAAAAACGGAAAACATCCTGCGCGGCATCAAGCTTAAAAAGAAAAGTCGCGGCCGTTTCCTGCTTGATGACGCGACAGCGCATGCCGAATTGCTCGTTCATGAATTAAAAAAACTCAAAGAAGTTCAGAAAATTTTGCCCTGCGGCAGTCTCCGACGCGGGCAGGAAACGATCGGCGATCTCGATATTTTGATTGTCTCCTCTAAGCCGGAAGCCGTTATGGACTATTTTGTAAAACTCCCCGCCGTCCAGGCTATTCTGTCAAAAGGCGGGACAAAATCAAGTGTTGTTTTAAAAAATGGGCTGCAGGCGGATTTGCGGGTTGTCGCCGAAAAGTCTTTTGGTTCTGCCGCGCATTATTTTACCGGTTCCAAAGATCACAATATCGCGATTAGAATTATCGCCCAAAAACGAGATTTAAAAGTTTCCGAATACGGCGTCTTTAGAGGACAAAAGCAAATAGCCGGACGGCAGCCCTGACGAATAGTATTTGACACCGAAGGGAAAAATTCACTTCAGCAACCAAATTCTTCGCATGATTTTAACAAGGCATGGGAACCCCTTTTCCGCTTAATTTTTTTTGGACTTTACAATCTGGCAGATGTAAAATAA
>JACRKQ010000070.1 GCA_016219705.1 Candidatus Saganbacteria bacterium
TATTTTACATCTGCCAGATTGTAAAGTCCAAAAAAAATTAAGCGGAAAAGGGGTTCCCATGCCTTGTTAAAATCATGCGAAGAATTTGGTTGCTGAAGTGAATTTTTCCCTTCGGTGTCAAATACTATTCGTCAGGGCTGATAGGCTAATTCTAAAATTGCGATGGCCTCTTTTTTTGTGATATAATTATATTTCCTGATGAATTATACACGACAACCGCAAAAACAGGGGCTTTATGACCCGCAGTTTGAGCACGATAGCTGCGGGGTTGGTTTTATTTGCGATATCAAGGGACAAAAGTCCAATGCCATTGTAAAAAACGGCCTGGAAATTCTCAATAATTTAGCCCATCGCGGAGCTGTCGGTGCTGACCCTAAAACCGGGGATGGCGCCGGTATTCTGATCCAATTGCCGCATGAATTTAACGCTAAAATCTTCCCTAAAATTACTGAACCGGGGACTTATGGCACGGGGATAATTTTTCTGCCGACTGACGCACAAGAACGCGAATTTTGCAAAAAGATTTTCCAGGCGCAGATTGAAAGAGTGGGCCAAGTTTTGCTGGGCTGGCGCGCAGTTCCCGTTGATAATACTGATATCGGGGTAACCGCGCGTAAATCTGAACCGATAGTTGAACAAATCTTTATTGCTAAGGGAAAAACCTCAAATGATCCGCTCGATTTTGAACGCAAACTTTATATCATCCGTAAGTCAGTGGAAAATGCGGTCCGCTCTTCGGCCATAAAACAAAAAACCTGTTTTTATATCAGTACGCTTTCCGGCCGGACGATTTGTTATAAAGGTCTGCTGATGACCGACCAGGTGGAGAAGTTTTTCGTTGATCTGAAAGATCCCTCGCTCAAAAGCGGCTTAGCTCTTGTTCATTCTCGTTACAGTACCAATACTTTTCCGACGTGGAATTTGGCGCAGCCATTTCGTTATCTGGCGCACAATGGTGAAATTAATACTTTGCGCGGCAATATCAATTGGATGAAAGCCCGTGAAGGGTTGTTGAAGAGTGATTTGTTTGGCGCGGATATTGAACACTTAAAACCGATTATTGTCCCTGGCGGCAGTGATTCCGCGGCCCTCGATAATGCTTTTGAACTCCTAACTTTGTCCGGGCGAACTTTGCCGGAAGCGATGATGATGCTGGTCCCGGCGGCCTGGGAGCAGTACAAGCGTCTTGATAAGAAGCAAAGGGACTATTATGAATATCATGCCTGTTTTATGGAGCCGTGGGATGGTCCGGCGGCGGTGGCTTTTACCGACGGTGAAAATATCGGGGCTGTCCTTGATCGCAACGGCTTGCGCCCGGCCCGCTATTTGATTACGAAAGGCGGCCTGGTGGTTATGGCTTCGGAAGTCGGCGTTCTCCCGATTTTACCGTCAGAAATTGCAGTCTCCGGCCGTTTAGAACCTGGCCGAATGTTTTTCATTGACACCAAGGCCGGCAAAATAATTCACGACAAAGACGTCAAAGCTGCCATTGCCTCAAAGAGCCCTTACGGTACCTGGTTGAAAGATAATCTGCAGGAGCTAGATAATCTTCCAGCCGAGAAAAGTGAAGTTGCTGACAAAAAAGACCTAAATACTGCTCTTAAAGTTTTTGGCTATACTCGTGAAGACCTGAAAATTATCATTAAGCCGATGGCCGAAAAAGGTGAGGAGCCGACCGGCTCAATGGGCAATGATACTCCATTGGCTGTCTTATCAAACAATTCGCTCCCCTTATACAATTATTTTAAACAGCTTTTTGCTCAAGTAACCAATCCGCCGATCGACCCGATCCGAGAAGATCTGGTCATGACCCTAGAAAGCTACATTGGCCGCGGCGGCAATATCCTTGAGGAAGATCCCCGCCATGCCCATAAAATAAAAATTAAAGAGCCGGTCCTCTTTAATGACGACCTGATAAAATTAAAAAACATTAATTCTGCCGGATTTAAAACGAAAACAATTTCTCTGCTCTTTGATGCTAAAAATGAAAAATCGTTTTGCCAAAGACTTGAGGCTATTTGTCTGGAAGCACAAAAAGCGATTGCGGAAGGGTTCACTTTCATTTTATTGAGCGATCGGGGATTTAATGCGCAGACAGCGGCCCTGCCAGCCCTGCTGGCCGTGGGGGCGGTCCATCATCATCTCGTGAACAATTCTCTGCGCAACCAATTAAGCATTATTGTGGAAAGCGCGGAGCCGCGCGAAGGGCATCATTTTGCCCTGCTGTTTGGCTACGGGGCCGATTGCATCAATCCTTATTTAGTTTACGAAGCCATAAATAGTTTAATTGCCGATAAACTTTTGAAATTAAACCGCAAGACTGCGTTGAAAAATTACCGCAAGGCGTTAAATAAGGCCTTGCTTAAAGTTCTCTCCAAGATGGGGATTTCGACTCTGCGCAGTTACCGCGGCGCCCAGATCTTTGAGGCGTTGGGGTTGGCTGATGACGTTATCCAAAAATCTTTTGTCGGTACACCGTCAAGGATTGGCGGGGCGACATTAGAAACCATTGCTTTAGAAACTTTGCGACGGCATAAACAAGCTTATCAGGATGAAAAATTCGGGGTAAATATTTTGCCGGCGGGCGGCCTATATCAATGGCGCAAAGATGGCGAGTTCCATCTCTGGAACCCGGAAAGTATCGCCGCTATCCAAGACGCGGCCAGAAATAATGATTATAGTCGCTACCAAGAATTTGCCAATCTTATTAACGATCAAGCTAAACAACCGACGACAATACGGAGTTTGTTGAAGTTAAAGAAAGGCGAGCCTATTCCTTTAGATCAGGTTGAACCGCTCGAAGCGATCTTTAAACGTTTTGTAACCGGGGCGATGAGCTTTGGATCGATCAGCAAAGGAGCACATGAAACGCTTGCCATAGTTATGAATCGTCTCGGCGGCCGATCAAATACGGGTGAAGGAGGGGAAGATCCGGCCCGCTTTAATCCTCTGCCCAACGGCGATTCTGTCCGCAGCGCGATTAAACAGGTGGCTTCCGGCCGCTTTGGCGTTACGGCCAATTATCTGGTCAATGCCGACGAGATCCAAATCAAGATTGCTCAAGGGGCCAAGCCAGGTGAAGGCGGACAACTGCCGGGGCATAAGGTCAGCGCGATTATTGCCCGGACACGATATACGACTCCAGGAGTAACTTTAATTTCTCCGCCGCCGCATCACGATATTTATTCGATCGAAGATTTAGCCCAACTGATTTTTGATCTCAAGAATGCCAATCCTAAAGCGCGCATTAGTGTTAAGCTTGTCTCTGAAGTTGGCGTTGGGACGGTGGCGGCTGGCGTGGCTAAAGGCCATGCCGATATGATTTTGATTTCTGGCGGCGATGGCGGGACCGGGGCATCACCGATCAGTTCCATTAAACATGCGGGTCTTCCCTGGGAACTGGGACTGTCCGAAACCCATCAAACTCTAGTTCTTAATGATTTACGCAGCCGCGTTCGGCTCCAGACTGACGGCCAAATGCGCACCGGAAGAGATGTAGCTCTGGCGGCGATTTTAGGGGCGGAAGAATTTGGATTTTGCACCGTAGCTTTAATTGTCATGGGCTGTGTCATGCTGCGGCACTGCCATTTAAATAATTGTTCTCTCGGCGTGGCGACGCAGGACGAGATTTTGGAAAAGAGATTCAGGGGAAAAGCTGACGAAGTCATAAACTATTTCCAGTTTGTCGGCCGCGAGCTGCGGGAAATTATGGCCTCGCTGGGCGTGAAAACTATCGCTGAATTGGTCGGGCACACGGAATTATTGGAAGTTAATGAAGCTCTCTTGCCCTGGAAAGCCCGACATCTTGATCTCGCAAAAGTTTTATACAAACCTAATGTACCAGCTTCTATCGCTACTCATTGCACCATCCAACAGGACCACAACATTGATCATGTCTTGGACAGAAAACTTATTGAATTAGCTAAACCCGCCCTGGACCGCGGCCAGAAAGTTGCCGCCAATTTGGAAATTCGCAATTCCCATCGTACTACCGGCGGGATGTTAAGCGGGGCGGTGTGCGCCAAATATGGCGAGAGCGGCCTTCCCGAAGAGACGATTCAGCTGAAATTCAAAGGCTTTGCCGGCCAGAGCTTTGGCGCTTTCCTGGCCAAAGGGATCACTTTTGAGCTGGAAGGGATGTCCAATGATTACGTCGGCAAAGGCATTTCCGGCGGTAAAATTATTATTTATCCCGACGCGCGGGCGACTTACGCGCCCGATGAGAATATTATTATCGGTAACACGACTTTTTACGGCGCGATTTCCGGGGAGGCCTATATTCGCGGAGTAGCAGGTGAAAGATTCTGCATCAGGAACTCCGGCCTTTATGCGGTAGTTGAAGGCGTTGGTGATCACGGCTGTGAATATATGACGGGCGGCCGGGTGGTTGTCCTGGGTAAGACCGGGCGCAACTTTGCCGCCGGGATGTCGGGCGGTATTGCCTATGTTTACGATCCCAACAATCGCTTGAAAGATAATATTAATCTAAGCATGGTCGCAATGGAAACATTAGAAAAAGAAGACGCGGTGACAGTTATCCAAATGCTACGCAGCCATTTTACCTATACAAAAAGCCTAAAAGCGAAAAGCATTATTGATGATTTTGCCGCTGAAGGGAAAAGATTCGTCAAAATAATGCCGCGGGAATATAAGCGGATATTGGAACATAAAAAGGTCGAGGAAACGGCCGGACTGGCGGAGGTAAGCGACTAATGGTAGGGGATCCCAAAGGTTTTTTAAAATTTGGCCGCGAAAATTCCTCATATCGCCCCGTGTGTGAACGGGTCAAAGATTATGACCTGGTCTTTAAGCTTCGCTCAACGGAAAAATCTCGGGAGCAGGCCCAGCGCTGTATGGATTGCGGCGTCCCGTTTTGCCATTTTGGCTGCCCCCTTGGCAACATTATTCCTGAATGGAACGAACATCTTTTTCACGACCATCCTGCTAAAGCTTTTACCCTGTTAGATGCGACTAATATCCTGCCGGAAATTACCGGGCGGGTTTGTCCCGCGCCCTGCGAATATGCTTGTGTCCTGGGGATAAATGATGATCCGGTAACTGTCAGAGAAAATGAGCTGGCGATCGTTGAAGCGGCCTTTGCGGCCGGGCTAATTAAGCCCCAGTCGCCAAAAATTAGAACTGGGAAAAAAGTCGCAGTTGTTGGCTCCGGTCCAGCCGGGTTAGCCACGGCGGGAAATCTTAATCGCTTTGGTCATGAGGTAACTGTTTATGAGCGGGAAGAGCGAATTGGCGGGATTATGCGCTACGGGATCCCTGACTTTAAACTGGAAAAATCAATTTTAGATCGGCGCATCAAACTTTGGGAAGCGGCAGGGATTAAATTTAAAACCAATGTTAATATCGGCCAGGATATTACACTGGCTCAATTAAAGCAAGATTATGCCGCGCTCTGTTTAGCCGGCGGGGCAAAAGTTCCTCGTGATCTGCCGATTGCGGGGAGGGATTTGAAGGGTGTTTACTTCGCGATGGAATATTTAACGCAATCCAATCGCCGCGTGGCGGGCGAAAAAATTCCAGCCGATAAAGTTATTGACGCTAAAGGTAAAAAAGTCGTGGTTATTGGCGGCGGCGATACCGGGTCTGACTGTGTGGGGACGGCCAACCGTCAAGGGGCGGCTTGTGTAGTGCAAATTGAATTAATGCCCCAGCCGCCAGAATGTCGGGCGAGCGATTGCCCCTGGCCGAAATACCCGCTGCTATTAAAAACTACTTCCAGCCATGAGGAAGGGAGCCAGAGGCAATGGTCGGTTCTGACGAAAAAATTTATAGAGGGTCAAGGGTCAAGGGTCAAGGGATTGAATTGTGTGAAAGTTGAGTTTAAAGATAAAAAGATGATTGAAGTCCCAGGAACGGAATTTGAAATTGAAGCGGATCTCGTCTTTCTGGCCATGGGATTTGTTGGCGCCGAACAGGTGAAGGAATTGGGACTTGAAGTCGATAACCGCGGCAACGTTAAAACCGATAATAATTATATGACCTCTACATCTGGTGTTTTCTCCGCTGGCGATATGCACCGCGGCCAATCCCTGATCGTCTGGGCGATTTATGAGGGGCGAGAGGCGGCAAAGGCGATGGATGGGTTTCTAAAATGATAAGGATTTTTATCAATGGTTATTGACCAAAATATAAAAAATAAAATAAATCAATTTATTGATGCAGTCCAGAAGAATCAGATTAAAATTATTCGAGCTTATTTATATGGTTCTTATGCAAAGGGAAGTGCGAGAAAAGACAGTGATATTGATATCGCATTAATTTCTCCCAATTTTTCTGGTAATCGTTACCTTTAAACCCGATGACTTTGAAGAAACCGATCCTTTAGTTGATGAAATCAAAAATACGGGTTTAGAAATCAAGCTAAAGTAGGAGACTGGCGATAGGCATCGTGGTCAATTCATAAGAAAAGAGCACATTCAACTCCTCCCACTAACGATTTTAACGCCGAAACGGTAATCACAAATTACCAAAAGGCCAAACTCATTCCAATTTTGGCAACGATAAATCAAAAAAAAGACATTACTTTAATCTTCTTCAGGTGGAGAATTATTGA
>JACRKQ010000071.1 GCA_016219705.1 Candidatus Saganbacteria bacterium
GCTGAAGCGAGTATTGTTGGCTGATCAAGCGGAAAAAGAACAGTTATTGTCTTTTATCCGATCTCCATGAATTAGCCAATTAAAAATATCAAGATTGCATCGGTTGAGTCAGCAATGTTTTTACCGAGCTAAACTATTACCTTTTATTTTGGAGGCGTGTGCTTTTCTCTTAATAGCCAGTAGTCCTTCGTAATGTTTCGGGTCTTCAATTACTATGCCCCGCTCATAACTTCTCTTGTGTGCCGCGACCTCTTTTTTGCCGTCAAAGGCTAGTGGTTCGCTTTAAATTTATGAAGATTGGCCATGGAAGATAAATAGCCGTTGGCAATCCAATCTTTAATAATGGATTGATACGTCATTCCCTTAAGCAGCGAATACTTTTTCACAAAATCGATAATCCTCTTATCCAGCCTGATGCCAATTAAGATGTTATGTTTTGATTGATTGAAAGCAATGGAATATTTTTTCCTCTGTTCATCAAGAGGTTTATTAAAATCAATATATTTATTCATCTGGCCGCTTTCATATATTTCATCAATCCACTGGCTATAGAGTTCTTCGTCGTTGAATTTAGGCGTCTTTTTTTCTTTTTTCATTTTAGCTCCTCCGGTACTTCTTTTTCGTTGGATGAACGGTTAAGATACATTCCAATTTTTCATCCACTACAATATCTAAAAAACGCCCTCTTTCGGTCTCGCCCCTGATAACTTTGCAAGCTCCTCGTCCAAAAATCTCATATTCTTTACCCAGGATTTCTTCAATTTCCAAAAGCGTAATTGCTCTTTCTTCCAGACGGAGTAAGGCGTGCTTGGTAAACCTAAGCCTCATGATAGTATTATACAATGTATAATATTGAAATCAAGCAGAAATTAAGTCAGTATTGTTGTTTGTCCCCAAGGTAAGATGGTATAATGTCCCTACCAATGGTTAAACAATTTAAGAAGATTCTCATAGCCAACCGCGGCGAAATCGCCGTTCGGGTGATCCGGGCGGCGAAAGAGATGGGGCTCAAGACTGTGGCGGTCTACTCCGAAGCGGATGTTGATGCCCTGCATGTTAAATTGGCTGATGAATCTTATTGTATCGGTCCGGCCGCCCCCAGTAAAAGTTATTTAAATATTCCCAGTATCATCAGCGCGGCTGAAGTCTCCGGGGCTGACGCGATCCACCCGGGTTACGGTTTTCTTTCCGAAAACGCCAAATTTGTCGATGTTTGCGATGGCAGTGGCATTACCTTCATTGGCCCAGCGAGTGAATCAATGCAGAAAATGGGGGATAAAGCTACCGCCCGCAAAACTATGGCCAAAGCTGGCGTGCCGATTGTGCCGGGATCAGAAGGCACAATTTCCGACGAAGAAGAAGCAAAAAAGATGGCTGATAAAATCGGTTATCCTTTGGCTATTAAAGCGACGGCCGGCGGCGGAGGGCGCGGTTTGCGGGTCGCTAAAAATCGCGATGAATTCATAAAATTAATGCGGACTGCCCGTTCTGAAGCGGAAGTGGCCTTTGGCAATCCGGAAGTCTACCTGGAAAAATTTATTGAAGATCCGCGTCACATCGAAGTGCAGATCCTGGCAGATAAGCACGGTAATTACGTCCATTTGGGCGAGCGTGACTGTTCGATCCAGCGCCGCCACCAAAAGCTGCTGGAAGAATCACCCTCGCCGATTATTGACGAGCGGACGCGGCGCAAATTAGGGGAAGCGGCGGTTAAGGCGGCCAAAGCGGTCAATTATCACAGCGCCGGGACGATCGAATTCCTTTATGATAAACACGGCCATTTCTATTTCATGGAGATGAATACCCGGGTCCAGGTTGAACATCCGGTGACGGAGATGGTCACCAGCGTGGATATTATTAAGGAACAAATATTCATTGCTGAAGGGGAGAAATTAAGGCTTAAACAGCATGACGTCCAATTCCGCGGCCATGCGATTGAGTGCCGCATCAATGCTGAAAACCACGAGAAAAATTTTATGCCCTGTCCCGGGACAATTAAGACTTACCTGGCGCCGGGCGGATCTGGCATCCGTATTGACAGCCACGCTTATCCCGGTTATGTTATCCAGCCTAATTATGATTCGCTGGTCGCTAAAATCATCGCCTGGGGGAATACCCGCCAGGAAGCGATCCAACGGATGGCGCGCGCGCTGGATGAATATGTTATTGATGGTATTCACACGACTATTCCTTTTCACCTCAAAGTCCTGCGCAATGAAGCTTATATGCGCGGCGCTGTGACCACCAGTTTTATTGAAAATCAATTTGGTCCGTCGGAAAAATAGATGGGCAAAAGGAGTACGGCGCGCCGTTTAGCCATGCAGGCTCTTTATCAAGCCGAATTAGCCAAAGTAGACGTTGCCGCAGCGCTTGATAATCTGGCGGAAAACGAAAAGTTTATTCCGGAAACCCTCTCTTTTGCCAGCTCCCTGGCGG
Organism: Candidatus Saganbacteria bacterium; assembly: GCA_016219705.1. Taxonomy (GTDB): domain Bacteria; phylum Margulisbacteria; class WOR-1; order O2-12-FULL-45-9; family O2-12-FULL-45-9; genus JACRKQ01. The sequence continues at coordinate 2,437 of JACRKQ010000071.1, forward strand.
AAAAAGCCTGGGCCGCCAGAGAAAAATCTGACCGGGAGATCGTTAAATTATCAACTGATTGGCCGCTGGAACGGATTGGCAAAGTTGATCACAGCATTCTGCGTTTGGCGCTCTGGGAAATAGATCAGCAGGAAACACCTAAATCAGTGGTGATAAATGAAGCCGTCGAACTGGCAAAGAAATATTCCGGCGAAGAATCGGCCAAATTCATTAACGGAATTTTGGGCGCTTACGTCCGCTAGACAATAGCCGACATCAAAATAATGGCGAAAAATAAAAAAACGATAAAAATTTGCTAGAGTAAAAATTTACTTATGTTTATGAAATTTACTGAAATTTTTCGATGCGTCAAAATCGCGAATAGTAAATTTGTTGTTTTAACCTGATTGTTTTGTCTGCTATGTGTTGCCTCTGTTTTTGGAGAGCAAGAAAAATTTCTATCTATGTCTGAAAGCGTTAATATAGCTCTGAAAAGTAATCAATCAATCTTGGCCGCCAGCCAAGAGGTTCAGGCGTCCCAAGCGCGTTTTAGAGAAGCGCTGTTAAACTGGCTGCCCAAATTCGATTTTAATGCTAACGTTTATCATTATAAAAAAGAGGCTTTTCAAGACCAGTCAATTACCTCGGAGGTGGAAATAGCTCCTGGCATCAAAGTTCCAGCCAGTTTACTCGCTGCTGCCGGCAGTGATTATTATTATTCCAATTTAGGCTTATCGGTGACTAATTTACTGTTTGATTCCGGTAAAGTATCGACCCAAATCACCAAAGCGTCTATCCAAAAAGAGTTAGCTAAATTAAAATTATTAGAAACAGAAAAGGATACGGCTTATCAAATAAAAGAAAATTATTATAAATTGATTGAATTAAAATCAGCGATTGCCCTGCAGAAAAGGAAATTGGGATATTACAAGAGTTTATACCAAATTGCGCAAAAGAAATATCAAGAAGAAATTATTGGTGATATAGATATGCTGGATAATAAAATCAGCGTTTTAAGCGTAGAACATGATCTGAATGTACTGAATGAAGAAAAATCGAACCGCGAAAAGAGACTGCTGAAGCTTTTGAATTCCCCTTTTGATTTGGGACTAAGCTTGGAAACGGAAGTTTTCTACAACCCTCTGCCAATTAAGGATCTGGCGGCAATCAAAAAAATATCTCAGGAAAACAATTCCGATCTAAAAAAATCTTATTTAGATTTGCAGTTAAAAGAGACCGAAATTAATTTATCTAAAAGCGATTTGAACCCTCAGGCCGAAGCCTATGCCAATTTAAATAAGATAAAAACAGCCGACACCTTAGGGAAAAGCCTGGAAAAATTTGACCAAATTGTCATGGTCGGGGTAAGACTGGATTGGCCGTTTTTCGATACGGGCAAGACCTGGAACAAAATAGCAGCGGCCAACTGGGATTATAAAGAAGCAAAAAATCGTTTTGATGAACTGACTCAAAAAATTATTCTTGATACTGAAATTGCCTTCAGACACCTGAACAACGCTAAGATATTAGTGGAGATCGCTGAAGCCCGCGCCACCATCGCCGCGAAAAGGCTAGAAAATGCGGAACGATTTTACAAAAGGGAAAAGATTTCTTATTCAGAATTAGAATTAAAACAGATTATCAGCCGGGAAGCGCAATTGGAAGCAATAAGGGCCAAAATCGCTTATAATTTGGCCAAAGAAAAATTAGAGATACTGATAGGAGGGGCAATCCAAAATGAAGGGTAAAATATTGACTGTTGTTTTAGTGGTCTGTTTAATTGTCTGGATCTGGCTAATGTTGTCCAACAAGGGAAGTTCTGTTGTCTATGTTAAGGTGGCTTCGGTTCAATACGGTAAATTGGTGGCTTCGGTTTCTGCCATTGGCAAGGTAAAATCCGGCCAGGAAAAAATTGTGCGAGCAAAAGCGGTCAGCCCTGACGAATAGTATTTGACACCGAAGGGAAAAATTCACTTCAGCAACCAAATTCTTCGCATGATTTTAACAAGGCATGGGAACCCCTTTTCCGCTTAATTTTTTTTGGACTTTACAATCTGGCAGATGTAAAATA
>JACRKQ010000009.1 GCA_016219705.1 Candidatus Saganbacteria bacterium
ATCGAGTTTAATGAACTCTTTAATCTTGATCAGGGGATGATCTTTAGGAAAAAAATTGTTCTGGATATATTCGTCAAAGAAACTCATGCTGTAACCAGGGTTCATTTTTAACATTTTCAGCGCCTCCTTTTCTCGTCTATTTAATCCGGACTTTCACGTCTATTCTATCGCTTAAACCAACAAAAAACAAATGCCAGGCAGGCCACTTAGCGACGACAAAATAAGACACAAAAGATTAAACAGAAAAACTTAAAGCCTCAAAAACAAAATTGAGTGAAATTTCGAGGGGGGGCGTCGATAAATACCTGAGGCCAAAAAAGTTGACAGCAACAGGATTTAATAGTCAATTTTTCGGAGGTCTTTATAGCCGGGTAAAGGTTCGGAGTCAAAAATAGGAGGAAATTAAAATGGAAAGGATTGGATTAAATCAGTTAGCAGCACATGCGGCGCGATTAGCCGGTAGTTTAGCGCGGGTAGCGAGAGTCATGGCAAAAGCTCCAGAAGTAAACATGCCTCTTGACCTTGGCATGATGGCTGTTCCCGGGACAAAAATGAGAGCGATGAGAGGGGCAACTTCAATTGAAATGTGGCGTCAGTTTGTACGAGAAACCGGATATCAACCCGAATTCGGAAGTCATAAAGCCAATAAGTTTTTAAGTCTTGTTAGGGGATCTGCGGCGGGTGATATGGGTTTTACTAATGATAAGGATTGTGAAGCCTTCATTAAGTGGGCCAGAGAAAAAACGGGAGACAGCACATTAAGGTTGCCTAACAACCAAGAATGGGACGCAATGTTCATGGGCCTTAGAGGACAATTAAGCGGGGATAACTGGGAGAGATTAGCTGATAAAGTAGAACAAGTTCAATTTTTCCGCTTCCTGCGTAGCAATTACCGCGACTTCGCCGACTTTCAGGAGTTTCGTTACCACATTTTCGGGTTGCGCCTCGTCGGGGACAATCCAACAAGTTAAACCTTGTGCCTTTTCCCCTTTATACCTTTTGTTTTTTTGGAAGGAGAGGTAGATTGTTGAGGAAGAAATGTCAGAGGGATTGAAGGTGATTTCCAGAACTTATGACTTGCTCAAGTGGTTGTTGCCTTTGGTCTCTAAATTCCCCAGAGACAAAAGATATACCTTGGGCCAGCGGCTTGAGAATAAGCTCCTGGATATTTTAGCCCTACTGCTTGAAGCAAATTATTCAAAAGTTAAAATTGACCTGCTTAAAAAGGCTAATTTAGAACTAGAGATAATGCGTCATTTGGTCCGGCTTTGCTATGATTTACAGTATATGAATCTTGGAAGATATGAGTTTTGCAGCGGACAGCTTAACGAAATTGGTAAACTGGTTGGCGGTTGGATAAGACAGCAAGCCGCTCGATGAAACGCTATGGCTATTTATTTGAAGAACTCATATCTTTTGAGAATCTTGTAAGAGCGGCTAAAAAAGCCCAAAGAGGTAAACGTTTTAAGAAATCTATCAGTCAATTTAATTTGAAACTGGAAGACGAGCTTTTGAGCATCCAGGAAGAGCTTCGAAACAAAACCTACCAAATCGGTCGATACAAAAACTTTTTGTCACCGCCGGTGCGGGATGGTACCAAAACCAACGGTGCACAAGACCAAAAACATCGGTTTGAACAGTACCAACTTGTCTTAAGACCACAGGAACTCTTCCCGGCTTGATTGAAAAAAAAACAAACACCAGTTATGAAATGATCGCGATATGTGAATTAATCCTCTGGTTTAAAACCTCTGCAGCGATAACTGTCTCCTTCAATTTTAACCACCTGACGACGATGCATTACTCTGTCCACTATCGCCTGGGCCAGCATGCTGTCGTGAAAAATCCGACCCCAATCTTTGAAGGCCAGGTTGGTCGTAATTATTGTCGCCCCCCGGCTATATTCATAGCGGTCGGAAATCACCTGAAACAGCAAATTAGCCTGGCCCTGGTCCAGCGGCAGGAATCCGGCTTCGTCCAGAATCAGGAGGTCGGGCTTGGTAAAACATTTCAAAGATTTATCCTGCGAATTATCGCTCTGGGCAGCTTGCAGGGTGCTCACCACATGAGCCGTTTTTGTGAAGAGTACCCGATAACCCTTGTTGCAAGCCGCATAACCCAGCGCCTTCGCCAGATGCGTTTTACCTAAGCCACTGTTTCCCACAAAAATTACCCACTCCTTTCTTTCGATAAATTTGAGATCAAAAAGTTCCAGGATCAGCTTTTTGTCGATTCGTTTTGGATGGGAGAAGTCAAACTGATCTAAGGTATTGATGGCCGGGAATTTGGCTTCGCGTACACGTCTTTCAATGGCACGTTTGTTTTTAACGTCCAGTTCTTCATCAATTAGCTGTTCCAGAAATTTCTCGTAAGAGAGATTGTTTTTGACAGCGTGTTTGGCCAGCGCTTCGTATCTTTCGGCGGTATTGAACAAATAGAGTTCTTTAATCTTTTCTTCAAAGGTTTGGGGTTGATTACGCATGGTTGTTTTCTCCCTTTTTTCCCTGGTTTTCTTCTTCTTTAATAAGTTGGTCGTAGTAATCAAGACTTTTCGGTTCGACTTCCAAATTTTCCAGGTCAGGATATTTGGAGAGTTTCAGCGGTTGAATAGTTTTTTCCTGACGTTTAGCCCGGTTCTGGGCAATGATATTTTTAAGATAGGTAACCCCAAACGCCTTGTATTCAAGGGCTTTCTCCAAAGCAGGAATAATTTCATAATTACCATAAGTATCTGCCAGTTGCATAATCTGGAGAATTTCCGACTTAAGGTCTTTTTCTAACCGGAGTAACCCTTCAAAATATTGGGCGCAGCAGGGAGCTAACGCCAGGAAACGTTCCCGCAGTTTGGAATCCCTGGCTGCCTTCTTGATTTTCAGGAGATCGGCAAAGTGTTTGGGATCATCAATCTTTTCGTTATTACCGTAAGACCGTTGATGGGTGGCAATGAGGATTGTTTGATGAAATATTTTCAATTCATATTTGCCGGCTCGCATGATGAGCGGCAGCAGGATATATTTGGCCGGGACTGAATAATAATTACCGTCAAAACGTAGCCGGCAGTCATGATAGGCCCGGACCTGGAGAGGGAAAGTCGTGTCATAATCATGGGGCTGCAGCGGGAGGAGGAATTCTTTTTCTCTTTGAAAACGTTCGTCGGGGATCTCTTTGGTTGTCCCATGCACACGCTGATTGGCTTGCTCCAGCCAGCTTCTTTCTTGTGTCTCCAAATCAAACAAGTCTCTGAAATCCCTGCCAGCCAGGAAGTTTTTTTCCACAAACCCCACGCCTGATTCAACCTTACCTTTCTCGTTGGCTCGCCTGACATTACAAGCCTTGGGGGTAAAGAGATAATAGCCGGCAAACTCCAGGAACTTTTGGTTGTACTGGATGTGGTTAACGTAGCGGGAAATGACCACTGACTTTAAGTTGTCATAGAGGATTGTTTTGGGTACACCACCAAAATATTTAAAAGCGTTGAGATGGCATTGCAAAAAAACATCCAATGATTGCGAAGCGGTGAACTCTACGTAAAGTTTACGACTGTAGGACAAGACCATTACGAAGAAAGATATTTTACGGTAATTATCACCGAACGGTAGCGTTCCAAAATATCCCCAATCCACCTGGGCTTCTTCACCTGGGGCGGTTTCATAACGGACAAAGGCTTCCCGATGAAGTCCACGTAGATTGGTCAGGTATTCCCTCAAGATGGTTGTGCCGCCGCCATAGCCCAGCGTTTTCAGTTTCTCAAATATTCGTACCCCGCTTAAATCGGGGTAATCTTTCAAAATCTCAATGATCGCCGGCTTAAACCGGTCAAGCTTGGAAAGCACCTCCCGTGGCTCCCTTTGTGTCGGTAACCCGGCTAAAGCTCGTCTAACCTTGCCTCGTGAAATCAGCAGCCTGTCCGCTATCTGTCTCTCAGCTAAACCCTCAACCGCTTTCAACCGGCGAATCTCTCCCCAAATTTGCGCATCCATTTTACCACCTCGGTTCCATTATGGCGCGCCAGAGAGGCAGTCCACCATGCTGTCTTGTTTTGCGGAAATCCGGCGCCTTCTGTAGCTGGAACACCTTCTGCGACCATCGCTGGTCACATAATCAGGGTGTTCCTTACGATATCTATGCCAGTAATCGGGGTAATTCTTGGCCCAGGTTTTAATCTTTGGCTTCCGACCCTGGGCGTATTTTGGGTTATTTAGCCACCAATTCTTAGCGGCCAGAGCTTTCCGCTTCTTACGACAGACCGTACCTGAACAGCAGCTTTGATGTGGCGCCTGGAGATGGGGCGTAAACCATTGGTGGCAGAATTTACAACGCTTCTTACGGAGTCTCTTCATACAGTATCCTCCTTCCGTTCCGGGATACTGTTTTATCGATTAAATGATTTGATTATTGATTAATTAAAAGAAGGTTTTATGGTTCTACTATGACCGTTGGTTTTGGTACCGTCCTAGGCAGGGGATGACATTATTTACAAGAGAAGTTAATTCTCATTATTTCCCAGAAAGGGCCACGGCAACTTTTCATTATTTTACGCCTGAAGAAATACGCAAATTATTCGAAGCAATTAAGACTGGCGGCGATGATTAGAGCAACCGGTATTGGAGAACACACGCTGGCCGCAATGGTTGAGGAAAACAGGGCTAATCTTCAAGCGCAGGGATTTGTTTTTGAAAAATCACTTCCGCCGGCAGAAAAAGAGAAGATCCTTTTACAACGAATAGCCGCTATTGTCAATGTTGATAAAAGACCCAAGCCCCGATATAGAACCCCATTAAAAAAGGCTGTTTCCCACGATATAATTGTTTTGCAATAAATCACCCAATGGGTGAGACAATTTCTCGAAGGAGGAACAGCCAGTGAAAACAAATATACAGGAAAATCTCTTGGATTTCCAGCTTCAAAAGACCTCGGATATTTTGACCAGCAAAAGCGGCTTAAGCATTTTCTATGAAGCGGCCTTGGCCATGGGCACAGTTAAGTTGATCGAAAAGAATCTGCCTCAGCCAAAATCCAACCGTGGCTTGAAGCCGGCTGAATATATCATGCCGCTGGCTTTGATGTTTTGCGGCGGCGGCCGGACCATGGAAGACATCAGAGAAATTGAAATGGATAAGGGGTTGCGTAAGATCTGCGGGCTAAAGAAAATTCCGGGCTCGGATGCCATTGGCAAATGGATCAGACGAACCGAATATTTAAACGGGCTGAAGAAAACAAATGAAGGGTTAGTTGTTGAAATTATCCGCCGGAGTAAAAAAGACAACTTTACCCTTGATACGGACACGACTCTGATCGAAACCGAAAAAGAATGCGCGGAGATGAATTACAAAGGGTTTACCGCGTTTTCCGTACTCTTAAGCTTTCTGGCTGATTTGGATTTGTGCGCCTGCAATGATTATCGCAACGGTGCGGCTCATGCCGGAGCCGGGGTCAAGGAACAGATCGAATATACGCATAACTTACTCGCCTCTTTAGGCAAAAAACTCAAATATTTCCGCAGCGACTCGGCCGCCTACGATTCGGGCGTCTTCAACTTGTGCGCTGACAAAGGCATAATCTTTACCATCACCGCTGATCAGGATTCGTCGGTAAAACAAATCATTCGCCGGATAAAGAAGAAGGAATGGCAGAAACTCTATGATGAGAGCGGCCAAGACACCGGCCGGGAATACGCCACGGCCGTTCACTGCATGGATAAAACAAAGGAACCGTTTACCCTGATCGTACAAAGATGGCAAGATCCCCAACAAAAACTGTTTGAGAAAAACCGATATCACCACTATGTCATTGCCACTAACGATCATGAACGAGAGGCTGAAGCGGATAAAATCATCTCCTTTCATAACCGCCGAGGCAATGCCGAGAATTACAACAAAGAAATTAAGCACGGCTTCGGGATGAATTATGCCCCCAGCCAGGAATTGAAAGCCAACGCGGTGTATTTTGAGATCGGCCGTCTGGCCTACAATCTAACCATCGCGGTCAAAAGATTGTTCCTGGCAGAAAGCTGGGCAACTAAAACCATCGCCACTTTGCGCTGGCAATTGATCTTTATCGCCGGCAAAGTAATTGAGCACGGCCGGCAATTATTCCTGAAAGTCGAAGACGCCTATTTTCTTCTGCTAAAAACTATTCGAGACAAGATTCGTTCGTCACTGGCGCCGGCCCCCGTCTGAAATTTTCTTCTAGTTGAA
>JACRKQ010000072.1 GCA_016219705.1 Candidatus Saganbacteria bacterium
CCCAAACGGGTCGTCTGACCCAAACGGGTTGTCTGACCGGCTTTGAAAAACTGCCGCGCTATCTCCAGGAGATAATTGCTAAAGCGCTGCAGCCGGACCCCCAATTGCGTTTTGCCGCGGTCCAGGAATTTAGCCAGAGCCTGGCGGCCAAGATCTTAATTGCTCAAAAACTGCCGCAAGCGGAGTACAAAGAAATTTTTGATAATACTGTCACCCAGTACGGCGCCCAGGCGAAGATCGAAGCCAAACAAAAAATCGCCCTGGAAGAATTAAGCGAGAGCGCGGGACGGGTGCATTGGAATAAAGAACCGCATCGATTATGGATCCTCTTCGTGTTTTTAATCCTGGCAATTGCAGCCGGTTTAGTTTATGCTTTCCTGGTTGGCCAATGAGATATGTTAGTTGAATATTTAACAGTTTACCTGATTTTTATTATTTTCATGTCGCTTTTAGCTGGGGTATTTGCTTTTCGCGCCCGGTCTTTTCGTCCGCAAATCCTTCTTCCTTTACTTCTGGTTTTGATCGTTCTGTCGGCTATCGCGGTCTATTTTTACTCGATTTATTTTAATTCTATCCCCGAAGTTATCGTTCCGGATTTAACTGGAACGCGGCTGGAAACGGCTCTCGCTAAACTGGATGAGCTGAAATTACACAGCCGCCACGCGGGGACGGTTTACGACATGAAATATCCGGAAGGGGTGCTTGTCTCCCAGCGGCCGGAGCCGGGACGAAGAGTAAAATTGGGACGGACGGTCAGCGTTTTAACCAGTTCTGGCCGGCGCCGCGTGGTTGTCCCCAACCTTTTAGGCCGGTCATTGAATCAGGCGGCGGCGGCGCTGGAGGCGCAGGGATTATTACTGGGGCGGGTGGAGCAGGATCAAGTAATGGGGATCGATTCGGGAATTGTTTTAACCCAATCCCCTCTGCCCGGGGAAGCAGTTGATGTTGGAGTTTCTGTGGACTTAACCGTTTCCGCATCGGAGGAACAATGAAAATAAAAATCGCCCCATCAATCCTGTCCGCGGATTTTTGTCAGCTGGAAGCAGAAATCAAAAAAGTTGAGGCGGCTGGCGCTGATCTGATCCACATTGACGTCATGGACGGACACTTTGTCCCTAATATCACCATGGGGCCGTTGGTCGTGAAAGCTGTCCGCCGGTGTACAAAATTGCCGCTGGATGTCCATTTAATGATCGAAAATCCCGACCGTTACATCCCGGATTTTGCCAAAGCAGGAGCTGATATTATAACCGTTCAAGTCGAAGCCTCAAAAAATTTATTGGAAGATATTGAATTGATCAAGCGGCATAATGTTCTGGCAGGAGTCGTAGTTAATCCGGCCACGTCGGTGGAAAAAGTTTTTCCGGTGCTGGATCGGGTTAAGATGGTCTTGCTGATGTCGGTCAATCCCGGTTTTGCCGGGCAGAAATTTATGCCGGAAGTTCTGCCGAAGATCAGGAAACTGAAGGAGAAGATAGAACGTAGAACGTTGAACGTAGAGATCGAAGTCGATGGCGGCATTACCCTGGAAACAGCGCCGCAAGCGCTCAAAGCCGGCGCCAACATTTTAGTCGCCGGTTCGGCGATTTTTAACGCGGCAAACCCGGCTGACGTCATCCGGCGGATGAAAAAGCTCTAAAGACGATTATCTGAAGTAATAATCTTTTTTGTTTTTGTAATTGAAGGAAATATAACTTGAAAAGAACGAAGAAAGTTTATAAAATTATCAAGCGATAATCCTTTTAATGTCGATTTTATTTTTCTAAAATCATCCCTGCGCTTTTGACTTTTTGCATCGGCTAAAAGTTCCGTTTTTTCTTGTTCACTTAGCATTTTTTATCCCCTCTAATATTTTCTGTAGTTCCTGATCCCTTTCGAAAAGATTGAAATATTCTTTAATTAGTTCAAATTTAATAGAAGAATAATTTTCTTTAATTAGATTTTCTATATCTACCATATCTTGAAGATAACGCTCTCGATCGTTGGAACTAGCTTGAACTTTCAAACCGATTAAATCCTCAACACCGACGATTTTTATTTTAAATCTACCGCCCAGGATTTCTCCCGTAACGGCCCTCTTTAACATGGCTAGGGTATAGTGACGATGTGCCAGGAGAAAATCAACGCGGCCTAGTGGAACTAACCCGCCTTGAAAACTGATCGACTCTTCACTTTCATGACCAATGTTATAACCATAAGAAGACATCAATTCCTTTACTTTAAAGAGGTCATTCTTATCCAACAGAAAATCGATATCCAGAGTTGAACGAGGATAACCCCAGGAAGCAAGAGCAAAACCACCGATCAAAGCAAAACTTATTTGGGCGGCAGCAAAATCTGATAACAAAAGCTGGAAAACCTTTTCAAAATCCATGGTATAAATTATCGATCAAAAATCTGGCCAAGTCAACAAAATTGCAATTAAAAATAGCCGCTGACCAATAAATCTTCACCCAGCCGTTCGACCCGCATATTGTGCAGCCGATAGGCTTGGGCCGGCGATCGTACCCCTAGTCCTTCAACCGGTGTCTTGGCCTGGCGGCCGCCGAACATTTTCGGCGCTATATAGATGTAAGCTTTGTCGGGAAGGCCGGCAGACAGGGCAGAAGCTCCAACTTCTCCGCCGCCTTCCAATAAAACACTGGTTATTTTCATTTTACCCAGCATTTTCATCAAAGCTTTCATATCAATTAAACCATGCACTTCTTTTAATTTAATAATCTCTACCCCGCGTTTTTCCAGCGCTTTAATGCGCGAAGCCGGCGCCTCTGAACCGACCGCGATAATAGTTCGCGCTTCTTTACTGATGACAGCGGCTGTCAGGGACGTCCGGGCCCGGGCATCCAAGACGATACGAATCGGGTTTTTGACCTTTTTTACCAGGCGCACCGTCAGTTTTGGATTATCAACTAATACTGTGTTAACCCCGACCAGGATAGCGTCATAAACATTGCGCAGGTGATGGGCATGATGGCGGGACTCTTCCCCGGCTACCCAGCGGCTGGCGCCGGTATAAGTGGCGATTTTTCCGTCCAGGGTCATAGCTGATTTAAGGACAACAAAGGGAATTTTAGTAGTGATATATTTTATAAAAACCTCATTTAAAATTTTCGCTTCCTCTTCCAGCAAGCCGACGCGGACCTTAACGCCGTGGTTTTTCAACTTGCGAAAACCCTGGCCGTTGACCAAAGAATTCGGATCTTTCATGGAGGCGATGACTTCCTTGACACCCGACTCGATTATTCTGTCGACGCAGGGAGGATTGTTGCCGTAGTGGCTGCACGGCTCTAGGTTGACATAAAGGGTAGCGCCGCGAGAGGAGACTTCCGCTTTTTGGATGGCCCAGGTTTCCGCATGGGGAGTGGTGACTTCGCCGTGATAACCCATGGAGAGAATCCGGCCGTCTTTGACGATTACCGCGCCGACCATAGGGTCGGGGGTGGTGCGGCCTTCAGCCGATTTAGCCAGGGAGTGCGCTTCATGCATGAAACGGATATCATCTTCAGTCCACATGAAAGTATTTTAGCACATCGTGTAAGAACTGTAACTCACTTGGAAAAATGGTTCCCATCCTCCTCTCTTTCTAAGAGAGGATAATAGGAGGTGAGTTGGCAAAGGTGAGTCCAGCTCTGACGAATAGTATTTCTTCGCACCCGTAAACCCCTTCCCACTTGCCGACGCATCTTTTTATCAACCAGGGACCCATTTTCCTCTTGTTCCAAGGGATTTTCTTCGCAAAGGCAAGTTTTGCTTGATATCATAAC
>JACRKQ010000073.1 GCA_016219705.1 Candidatus Saganbacteria bacterium
AAGTTAATCTCATCTTCCATAAATTCTCCTACTTTTTAATATACGTCGCAATCACTGCAAAAGCCAATGTTGCTTCATAAAACCAGTGGGTAAAATCTTTAATGGCCAGCCAGAAATCCAGCCGTTCAAAACTCTTAGGCACCAGAATGGTGTCGCCAGGCAGTAGTTTTGTTGCTGGAATATCATAACCCTGGCGCCGGCTGACGATTGAGCCATCGGCTCGGATCAGATAAATCTCGCCGGAATTAGCCTGGCTGGTGGTGCCGCCAACTTTGGCCAAATAAAAGGCAGCGGACTTATTATCTTGAAAGACAACACTGCTCGGGTTATAAACTTCGCCTAAAACATTGACAACATTAGAAATTTTAGGGACCATCAATTCATCGCCGTCTTCCAATTCAATGTCATCTTTAGTCCCTTCAAACAGTCCGGGGTCTCTTAAGGCGATTATTACCCGCCCTTCAATCTCTGCTTTTTCTTTCAAACGGCTGACTAACTCGCGATTGCGCGCATTTTCCTGGTTCTTCAAAGCCAGATCGGCATCCGTCAGTCCTAAACTGCTCATGTTCTTCTCTTTGATGAGCAGGTCTGTTTCCATCTGATCGACAAGCTCATTAAGAGATTTGGTTTGAACGTCGCGAGCGCTTTTCCTTTTGAAAATCGCGCCGAATAAGTAGGCTTGATCGGTAAAACCGCCAGCCCGCTTGATGACCGAGCTCAAACGATCGCCTTTGCTGATCGTATAATCTCCTGACAATCTGATTTCCCCTTTTAAACTAATTTTTTTCGGCAGCTTTAATTCCGAAGAGACTACCAGGCGATCGCCTGCTTCCAAAGCATAATTTTCTTTATTGTCTCCGGAAAGCAATTTACCTAAACCAAATTCAATAATTTTTGATTCAAAATTATGACGATCGGTGCGGACAATCTCGGCGCGCGGCAGGTAGGCTCCAATCACCAGATTTTCAGCGTTAGCAAGCAGATCTCTAACCTTTAGTCCGCTGCGCCACTGGTAAGGCCCGGGATATTTCACCGCCCCGTCCAAATAGACGACATTATCAACCGCAGAAAAAATGGGGTAGATTTTGATCAGGTCCATGTCCTTGACATCCGTGTAGAAACGAGGATTTTTTTCGGAAAAATTAAACTGCTTATCAAGCACCGCCCGCTTTTCATGGGCCACTACCCGCTCAATCTGGACCCGATTAATATAGCTCGTCGGCAAGACCCCTCCAGCCATTGTTATGACATCGCTTAAATCAGCGCCCGGCTTGATCTCATAAATTCCGGCCCGGCGGACATTCCCCGCCACCGCCGCGACCGGCCCAATTATCGGAACAAAAACCGTATCGCCGGCAATTAGGTTAACATCCTGTTTCCTATTGCCATAAAGGAGAAAATTATAGAGATCCATATGCCCAATAATCTTGCCGCCGCGGATAATGCGGACATCCCGCAGACTGCCGCGTTTAGTCGGACCGCCGGCCATAAAGAGGGCGTTGTACGCAGTGGAGAGAGAAGAGACATTATAGGTCCCGGGCTGGTTGACTTCGCCTACAACATAAACTCTTATTCCAGCAATGTTTTTGATCGCCACAGCCACATTGACCTGCTCATAATATCTGGTTAATTGCTTTTCGATATAACTTTTTAAATCACCATATCTTACTCCTGCCACCGGCACGACCCCAACTTTGGGCAAAATGACGTTTCCTTCCGGATTCACCTGGACATCAAAAACCCCTTCGGCAATACCCCACATGGTAACAATAAAACTATCGCCCGGCCCGATCATATAATCGGCGCTGACTAACGGCTGGTCACCGCCGCTGGAAAGTTCCGCGCCAGTTTGCCTAAATATTTTGTAGCCGAATTGTTGCAGCGGCTTAAATTTATAAATCTCCGCCTCTTCAGAAATGGTTTTAGCAAAATACTCTTCAATTTCACTGCCAAGCGCTTCGCCGGGAATAGTTTTAATTTGATTTAATTTCTCCTCTGCAGGCGCAATTTTATTCTCACCAGCCAAAGATGGAACATTTAAAGGAGCGCTTTTGCTGGTCTGGCTGTTCATTAAACTCTTATATTGAGCAATTTGTGCCGGAGAAATTTCTTGGCCGAGGCCGGCGGAAGACCAGGTAAAAATCAGCAGTAAAAACAGAGCAATCTTTTTCAATAACTTTTTATTCATTATTAACAACTTCCTTCCTAACCAATTTATTTTTTATTCCATACCAAATTTTACGCAAAAA
>JACRKQ010000011.1 GCA_016219705.1 Candidatus Saganbacteria bacterium
CGGCCTGGTTTCTCCTTCCCTCTGGCTTCATCTAGTTTGTTACCTCCCTAAATGCAGAGTTCCGTTCAGGGCTGGTGGCTAACCTTTGCCCTGTTCCGCCTTCGGCGGACTGGACTTCACAAGCTTCTCTCGGCACACTCACGTAATACCTCCGATATTAAGCGGCCATTTACTTCCGTGTTATAATAACAGATTATATGCTCTTTGTCATCATTTGGTCGCTGATCTTCCTCGGCGCCGGACAAGCCGTTTTCGCCGCGCCGGAACTGGAAAAAACTTGGGATTTTCCGTCGCAGCCTGTCGCCTATGAAGTTGGCCGCTCTTACTTCCGTAATAATATCATGGTCGAAGAGGTTTATTATTCCAGCCGCGAGTATCGGGGACAACCGACAAAAATTTTCGGCTATTTCTGCTATCCAAAAAGTCGCTGGAAATTGCCCGGACTGATCATCAGCCACGGCGGCGGCGGCACCGCTAACCTGGCCGGCGCTATTATCTGGGCCAAACATGGCTACGCCGTCCTGGCGATCGACCTCCCCGGCAAAGGGGAGAAACGCTGGTCTTCCCGCTCCACCGGACCCAACATGGATGTCCCGCTTCTCCTGCGGACGGAACCGAACCCGATAGATAATTATCTGGTCCACGCAGTCGCCGCTGTCCGCAACGGCATAACTTTCCTCGCAGAACGGGAAGAGGTCAATCCGGAAAAGTTGGGGATGGTCGGGGTCTCATGGGGCGGCGTGATTACCCTGCTCACCAATGGGCAGGATAAACGGCTCAAGACGGCAGTTAATATTTTTGGCTCCGGTTTTATCTCCGAAGGCTGCACCTGGCAGGACCGTTTTACTTTAAAATCGACCGCGGAACTGGAAAAGTGGGAAACGTTAATAGATCCGAAAAACTTTTTAAAGACCCAAAATTCCCCCATTCTCTTCATGACCGGCACTAACGACCACTGCTATTATTTGCCGACTTTCCAAAAAAGTTACGAAGAGATTATCATCCAGAAAAAATATATTTTATTTTCTAATGGCCGGCACCAATTCATGCCGGAAATGCAGGCCATTGTTTTTCGCTGGCTGGATAATAAATTAAAAAAAACCGGCCGCACTTTTCCCAATGTCTGCGTCGAAGAACTGCAGAGGAAAGGCAACCGGTTGATTATCCCGGCAATTATCTCTGCTGACGGCAACGCAAGAGCAGCTCTTTATTATTCTCCCGGCCCGCTTAACCGCTGGACAAGCCGCAAATGGGAGGCAGTTAAGGGATTCTACGAAGATGGTGTTTGGTATTTCGGCCTGTCAACGGAGAAAGTTAATCCGGAAGGGGTCTTTTATATCCAGGCTAGAGATCAGTGGGGAGGAGAAAGCGCCAGCCCGGTCCGTTCAATCATTAAAATTTTACTACCCAATGGTCAAGTCTCTTACGCCTTTTCTGCGCCGATAAAAAAAATTAATGTCCACGAGCTGCCCCTTCAAGTCCTGGGCGTTAATCATCTGCCAGCCGCGACCAAAGTCTCTTTAGCCAGGAATAAGCAGAGCTATCAATTAGTTTTTCCTACAGTTATCTCCAGCGCTAATTAACATGAAAGCGCATATCGTCAGCCTCGGCTGTCCCAAAAATTTAACTGACACGGAACGCTTAATGGGCCAACTGGCCCAGGAGGGTTATGATTTTACCGATAATCCCAAAGAAGCAGATTTGATTTTGGTCAATACCTGCGCTTTTTTGACATCGGCAAAAGATGAGTCGCTGCAAACAGTCCGCCGCCTGGCGGAATTTAAACGCCGCGGCCGCTGCCGTTATTTGATTGTCGCGGGTTGTCTCCCTCAAAGATATAAGACCGAGTGTAACGCTTTATTGCCTGAAGCCGACGCTTTTATCGGGACACCGGGGAAGTTTGAGGAACACGGGTCACAGAGCGCCGAACATAGAACACAGGGAATCATCAAAGCGACTCCCCCTTGGTTCGCCTACGTTAAAATCTCCGAAGGCTGCGACAATCGCTGCGCCTACTGCGTCATTCCGAAAATCAGAGGCAAATTACGCCACCGCTCTCCGGAAGCTATCCTCAAGGAAGTGAAATTTCTCGCCCAAGTCGGAGTAAAAGAAATCATCTATATCGCTCAAGACACTACCGCTTATCCATATCTAGCAATTCTGCTGAAAAAAACCGCTAAAATCAAAAACATCGAATGGATACGAATAATGTACGCCTATCCATCCCACATTACGGATGAATTGCTCAAAGTCATGGCCGAAGAGAGAAAAATTGTCAAATATTTAGACTTGCCAATCCAGCATGCCAGTGATAAAATATTGGAGTTAATGGGGAGGCGTTATAAGCGCCATGATCTTGAGAATCTAATCATAAAAATTAGGAGGATAGTTCCTGGAATAGTCCTGCGGACTTCTGTTATCGCCGGTTTTCCCGGTGAGAGCGAGACAGAATTCGCTGAACTTATGGCTTTTATAAAAAAGGTGAAATTCCACCATTTGGGTGTTTTTACCTATTCCAGAGAAGCAGGGACACCGGCCAATAAAATGAGGGGGCAAGTGTCTGCCAGGCTGAAACTGGAGAGAAGAGACAAATTGATGCGGCTGCAAGCCGGCATCGCCAGAGAGATTAATAAGGATATGATCGGACAAATTATCACTACTATCATCGAAGGGAGCACCAGGGGCGGCTTTAGCGGCCGCGCTTGCTTTGACGCCCCAGAGATTGATGGCGCAGTGCTTGTCCGGACCAAAAAGTTCCTTAAACCGGGAGAGATTGTCAATGTCAGGGTGACGGATGCCAGGACTTACGATCTCATCGGTTGTTTGACTTGACGATCGCCAATAAAATCACTCTGGCGCGCATCGCCTTAATCCCCCTCATTATTTTTCTTTTGTTGGCCAGAATTAATGGCTTGGCAGTTGCGTTATTCCTTTTGGTCTCTTTTTCTGACGCGCTTGACGGTTATGTGGCCAGACGCTATAACCAGGTTTCTGATTTAGGCAAATATCTCGACCCGTTAGCTGACAAAATTTTGATAATTACAGCCTTGATCGCGCTGGTCAGCGTTGGTCTGGCGGCGGTTTTACCGGTAATATTTTTAGTCAGTCGCGAATTGATTGTTCAGGGCTTGCGGATTAACGCCGCGCGGTCAAATAATATTTTTGCCGCCAGTCCATTAGCTAAATGGAAAACAGTCATTCAGGTTGCGGCTGTTACCATGTTAATCCTTGATCTGCCGCTGGCAAATGAAGTTTTGTGGATATCGGTACTTTTAGCCTGGCTTTCAGGCGGAGCTTATTTATGGCAGAGCCAAATGTTAAAAAAGTTGCGCTAGAAGACTTTTCCAGTAAGGTCTTGTCAATGATCGGCAAGATCACTGACCAGCAAATCAGCGATTTGCTGCGAAAAAGCGGTCAGACAATTGCGGCCGCTGAATCGTTGACCGGCGGATTGATCGCCGCCCGACTGACCGATACCGCCGGCAGTTCAGAGTTTTTTATCGGCGGAATAGTCTGTTATCACACGCGGATAAAAGTGGTCCAGCTTGGCGTCCCGGCGGCATTAATCAGCCAATATGGCGTAGTCAGTAAAGAAATAGCGGAGAGCATGGCCGAAAATATCCGGCAAAAGTTCCACACGGATATTGGGTTGGCGTCGACAGGCGCCGCCGGTCCCGCTCCCCTGCCGCCGGCTCCAGTAGGACGGGCTTACATTGCCCTGGCCGCCAACCAGGGGAGCGAATGCCGCGAATTAAATTTGAGCGGCAGCCGGCAGGAGATCAGGGAAAAGGCAGTCCAGGCCGCCCTGGGATTGCTTTGGTTCCATTTAGGCGGCAGTGATCGTTAAAAGGAGGTAAACGTTATGGACGGAAAGAATAAGGCTCTTGGTATCGCGATTGCGCAGATTGAAAAAAACTTTGGTAAAGGCGCCATCATGAAGCTCGGTGAAAACAAGAAGATGGCGGTGGAAATAATCCCGACCGGCTCCCTTGGTTTAGATATCGCTTTAGGGGCCGGCGGTTTGCCGCGGGGCCGCATCGTGGAGATCTTTGGCCCGGAAGGCGGCGGAAAAACGACTGTTTCTTTGCACGCCATTGCCGAAGTCCAGAAAAAAGGCGGGATTGCCGCCTTTATCGACGCGGAACACGCCCTTGATCCGGTTTATGCCAAAAGAGTCGGCGTCGACGTCAATAATTTGTTAATTTCTCAGCCGGATTACGGCGAGCAAGCCCTGGAAATCGCCGAAACCCTGATTCGCTCCGGCGCGCTTGATATTATCGTCGTCGATTCTGTCGCCGCCCTGGTTCCTAAAAAAGAGATTGAGGGCGAAATGGGCGACGCCCAGATGGGCTTGCAGGCCAGGTTGATGTCCCAGGCATTACGTAAATTAACTGCTGTTGTTGGCAAATCAAAAACTGTTTTGGTTTTCATAAACCAACTGCGCGAGAAGATCGGCATCATGTTCGGCAACCCGGAAACAACCCCGGGCGGCCGCGCCTTAAAATTTTATTCCTCCGTCCGGCTTGATGTCCGCGCCGCGGAAAAAATTAAGGAAGATGATAAAATTGTCGGAACCAGAGTCAAAGTTAAAGTCGTGAAAAATAAGATCGCTCCACCCTTCCGGGAAGCGACTTTCATTAATATGCATGGCTACGGCGTCCTGCATGAAGCGGACATCCTTGACCAGGCCATCATCCTCTCTATCGCCAAGAAAAGCGGCGCCTGGTACACTTTTGGCGACGAAAAATTGGGCCAGGGGTTTGAAGCCAGCATCAACTTTTTAAAACAGAACCCGAAAGTTTGCAACAAGATCGAAGCTGAAGTGCGGAAAACCCTGGTTGTGGCAGAGAATACGAGTACGGCGAAACAGTAAGTTGTTGGTTGTAGCAAACGAAGTGAGTGTGTTGTTAGTTAAAAAGTTCGTCAACCGGCATAGCGGCTAATTCATCAGCGGAAAGGTTTTCGGCAATCAAAGCGGTACTGGTGGCGCCAAAAGGATTGCTAAAGGGTTCGAGAGAAGAGAAAGAAGAGAACTTAAGGAAGAGATGGATGAGAAA
>JACRKQ010000074.1 GCA_016219705.1 Candidatus Saganbacteria bacterium
ATGTGTTTGTACTCTTTCATGATTAACATTTCCCCTTTACTCCTTTAATCCCGATTGATATCGGAACTAAAAGATTATCGTATATTAGGGGGGTCAATTTCTGGCGACTACAGGGGTCATTTTATCGCGGTCCGTGACATTAAGCCCAATGCGGATATTAGATTGGCCCAAACGCCGTTAGTCTGGCCATTTTTATAAAATGAAGACGTTTCAGGTTGATATTCCTCCCGCGTTGGGACTTTTTCGCTAAAATCCGCGTGTAATTCACGCAAAGTTCTCTCGTAAATATTTTCCAAAGCTGGATGGGCTAGCCCAACATTAGTTAAACGTTTAGCCAGGCGATCCTGGCCTGACAACAGCATGGCCGCTATTAAGAAACCAGTTAAGGATCTTTGCTTGGCTGATTCATAACTACCGACTGATTTAGTTTCCGATTTTATCTCCGCCAATCCAGCTACGCCCAGAATTTGCGCGGCGAGCCCAACATCATTCTCGGCCATGTCGCTGATAAATTTAGCCCCCACAGAATAGGGGACAAATCGCAGTAGATAACCGGCAGTAACAGCCACGGCCGTCAGCGGAGGTTCTGTCCCGCGGCCCAGCGCCAGGTACGGAGCCGGTACGGCCACTTTAGTCGCTGCGGCTTTTAACAGTGTCAAGATTTGGGCAGAAGAAAAGTTTGTTAAATCTCGCCAGAGTAAAAGTGCGGCACAGAGATGATTGCCATTATGCAAAAGAGCAATGATCGTGGCTTTTAATTCAACTTCCATCTGGTCTTTGTGTCCACTCAATGAATTAAGCGCCCGCCGCCAAACGCTGACTGCGGTCGGCTCTGGCGCGCTGATGTTTTGCAGGGCATTAGTTGATAATACCGGAACAGTCAATTGATAGCCGGCTGGCAAGTTATTTCTCTCTTTAAGCGAAATAATCATCAAGCCTCTTTCAAAGTGATAAACTAGATCACAGTGGAAAGTGTTGCGAAGAATAGCGCGTACCTGATCAACAAATTGCGGGGTGGCAACATCAGGCTTAGAAGTTAGCTCAATTTGTTGCCGGGCAAACTGGGCGCTAAATATTGCGGCGGTAAAAGGTTCTTGGCCTAAAGCCAAAAGCTGGTGGAGCCGTTCAAAAAGGGTTGGCAATTTATTAAGATTTTCCTGCAGGAGAGCCGATGCTTTAGGACTGCAAAGTGGACGTAATAAACGCAGTAGGTGAAAATTCGCGTTGGCATTTCTATTGAGCAGCCTGGCGATCGTGTATGATTGGACTGGTCTGACCATGCTTATTTATCGATAAAAATAGAGGGAAATTTCAGGGGAAAATCCCAGTAACTATTCAGAGTTATGGAACCTGAGGCTAAAAGCCCCTGCCTGCCGGCAGGCAGGTCGCAGGTTTCCAGAAAACTGAACTTACTGATCCCAAAATTGACTCTGCCCATCATAATGTGTTATCCTATAGACTATTAGAAATGCGATACTAGTCATCGGAGAAACATATGTTGTAGAAGCGACCAAAGACAACACCATAACCATCAAACCCTTGAAAATAGAGGTAGCAGATACTAAACTTCTGGAGTTTTTGGCCAAACCTTTTCGCTTGGGGAAAACAAAATATAAAAATCGCCGAGATCTTTACGATGATCATATTATATGAGTGAAACAGAAAATCTTACGGCCTACCGGCGGATGATTGCTATTGTCGCTGTGGTTATTGGCTTAATCTTCTCCTACCTGATTGTCAAACCATTTTTGGTCGCGATTATCGGAGCGGCGGTACTGGCTTACCTATTCCAGCCTTTATATGCCAAACTGACAAAACTCTTGCCTTCTTTCCTGCCCAAAGAATCCGTCGCCGCTTTTTTAACCTGTCTCGTCATTATCATGATTGTTTTAATTCCCATGACTATGGTTTCTGTTTTTGTCGCCCAGGAGGCGAAAGACGGCTATAATCACCTGGAGCAATTATTACAGTCATCTGATTTCAAGCTTGAGCTGCCCGCTGAGATAAAAGATAAAGTCGGGGACCTGTCGCGATTTAAGGGGCCGCTGATAAGCATGGGCAGTCAAGCTATCGTCTGGGTTCAAAATATAGTCACCAAAATTCCCAACGCGATACTAAATATTTTTATTACGATCTTTTCCATATACTTCTTCCTGCGGGAAGCAAAAAATATCGGTGATTTTATTCAGTGTTTTTTCCCTCTGCCGCCTGGCCGCTACAAACAAATATTTAAGCGTTTTAATGATTTAAGCCGCGGGGTGATTCTGGGGCAGGTGGTGGTCGGTATCGTTCAGGGAATTTTAGCCTGGGCGGGATTCTTTTTTCTTGGCGTCCCCAATGCGATCCTTTTAGGTTTTTTGACGGCGATTATCTCCATCATCCCTCTATTCGGCGCGGCGATGGTTTGGCTGCCGGTCGATATTTATCTGTTCGGCCTGGGGTATTTAGCGGGCGGGGAATATTGGCGGGCGTTAACGCTGTTAGCTTATGGCATGTTTGTTATTAGCACGATTGATAATATTCTTAAGCCAAAAATTGTCGGTGATCGAGCCAATGTTCATCCGCTCATTATATTATTTGGCATCATTGGTGGAATACAATTATTCGGTCTGCCTGGAATATTACTTGGCCCAATGATTTTGATGTCGTTTGACGTGATTATGGAGATGTTCCGCGAACTTTATTGAGCCTGCTTACCTGCCTGTCCCCAATTTTCTTTCGGAACATCCTCAATGACAACAATTACTGCCTCCGGCGGGCAATTAACTGTCTCGCAAACTGTTTGCGTGATTTTTTCGATCAATTTGGCTTTAACTTCTTTGGTCCGGCCCGACCATAAACCGATATTGACGATGGGCATAATTACCTCCCTAAGGCTTCATAAATGACAAATGAAGGAATATTTGAATTATAGCACAACAAAATGGTATATTGGGTTCATCATGCCGGAATTACCAGAAGTGGAGACGATCAAAAGAGGTTTGGAAAAGAGCATTGTGGGCAAAACGATTGTTTCCTTTACTTCTGATACGCCCAAGATGCTCAACTATCCGCTCGCTTTTTATCAACGGCGGCTCACGGGTTTGAAAGTTTTAAAAGTAGAGCGCCGCGCCAAGATGATCATTATCAGATTCAGTCATGATTGGAATATCCTTGGGCACTTGAAGATGACGGGACAATTAGTTTTTCACGGACCGCATAAATGTGTTGTTGGCGGGCATCCGATCAAGGAGGGGTTTGGTTGTAAACCAAATCGATTCACCCATGCGATTTTTACTTTTAAAGACCAGACGCAACTCTATTTCAATGACGTCCGTAAATTTGGCTGGCTAAGATTATTTACGTCCCCAGAATTACAGAAGGCGTTAGAAAATAATTTAGGTCCGGAGCCATTAGAGAATGATTTTACCCTGGAGGTCTTTGAACGGGAATTAAAAAAACGGCCGAGCACTAAAATTAAACAATTCTTAATGGACCCAAAAAATGTGGTTGGGATTGGCAATATTTACAGTGACGAAATCTGTTTTTTTGCTCGCGTCCGGCCGGAGCGTCAGGTAAAAACTTTAAAATCTGAAGAGGTTAAAAAGTTATTTGCCGGGATAAAAAAGATTTTGACCGAAGCTGTTAAGTATGAAGGGACATCGATCAGCGACTATGTAAACGCCCAGGGCGAAGCCGGAGCCTACACTAAAAAATTAAAAGTCTATCAACGTTACGGCAAAGAATGTTTGCGCTGCGGGGGAATGATTGTCAGATCAAAAATTGGCGGTCGCACGTCTTCCTTCTGCCCGGCCTGCCAGAAATGAATTTTATGAGTAAGCCACCCGCCGTATCTGGATAGTGACCATATCACCGAGCTGGAACTTACAATCCTTATTGTCCATCATAATAGTAGTCAAATCAGCTTGATGGCTGTGGGCCAGGCTCTCCGGGGTTTCGCCGTCTCTGATAACATGAAGGTGATGGACTTGCGGATCGTAGGTTGTTGACATTGATATGTGTACCTCCACAGTATTAATCGAGTTGGCCAAGTGAAAACTTGCGTGATAAAATAAAGTCAGGCGCCAGTAGCTCAACTGGATAGAGTATCAGCCTCCGAAGCTGAGGGTTGTGGGTTCAAATCCCGCCTGGCGCGAACTAACCGATAACTCATAATAAATGAAAAATAAAAATTTCATTAGATTCCTTGGTACAGCCGGAGCGAGAGTTGTCGTCGCCAAACAACTTCGGGCTTCCGGTGGCATTTGGATTTCGTTAAACGGGACCAATCTCCTGATCGATCCCGGTCCCGGCAGTCTGGTTCGCTGTTTTGCATCTCGGTCAAAACTTGATCCGACGACTTTGGACGGTATTATCCTCTCTCACAAACATCTTGATCACGCGGCGGACATTAATGTCATGATGGAGGCGATGACCCTGGGCGGCAAAGAGCGCCATGGGACGGTTTTGGTTCCGCAAGATGCGCTCTCGGGGGACGATCCCATCATATATAAGTATGTAAGACCTTATGTTGGTGAGATTGTTACGATGAAAGAAAATGGAAAATACCGCGTTGGCAAAGTAACGATTTCGACTCCGATCACGCATAAGCATGGGGTAGAGACTTATGGTTTAATTTTGAAAAGCCAAAAACAGACAATTGCTTACATCACCGATACTAATTATTTTTCTGAATTAGCGCAATACTATAAGGCGGATATTGTGATTGTCAGTGTCTTAAGTGTGCAGCCCAATCCTTTTAATCACCTGTCGATTGAGGAATTGAAGCCGGTGCTGGCGGAGCTTCAGCCGCGCAAAACTATCCTGACGCATTTTGGCATGTGGATGATAGAGGCCAAGCCATGGCTGGTGGCGCAACGGTTGAGCCGCGAATTGAAAATGGATGTGGTGGCGGCAGCGGATGGCTGGTCATTGAAACTCCCTACTTGCCCGCGGGGAAAAAATTAGATATAATAAAATAAAGTCGGTTATGAAAAAAAATTTAAACCAGCTGCGCTTTCTTTTTCTGTTGGCAATTGTTATTGCGTCCGTTTACACCATCATCAAACTGCCGCTTAACCTGGGCCTGGATTTGCAGGGCGGGACCCGTTTAACGCTCGAAGGGCAATCGACCGATAAAATTACCGTGACTGATGATGCGATGGCTGGAGCGGTAGCGGTTATCCGCAACCGCATTGATACCTTGGGCGTGACAGAGCCGATGATTCAGCGTAAAGGAGCTAACCAGATTGTCGTGGAATTGCCCGGGGTGAAAAATCCGGATCGGGCGATCGCGATTATCGGCGATACCGCTCTGCTGGAATTTGTGGCGGCAGAATGGCCGCCGGGGGATGTCTCGAAATTAACGACAGCAAAAATTAAAGAGTTCTACGGGCCTGACGCTTTTTTAGGGACGGTTAAGTCGGATCGGGGCGAACGAGAGGGAGAAGAGCGGCCGATCATCCTCAAAAAAACAGTGCTCACCGGAAGTTTATTAAAAGGCGCCTGGCCCGGCGTTGACCAATATGGCAACCCGATTGTTGATATTGAGTTTAATGGTGAAGGGGCAAAGATTTTCGCGGAGGTGACGACCGGTTCGGTCGGCAAGCCGCTGGCTATCGTTTTGGACAAACGGATTATCTCCGCGCCCAGTGTCCGTGAACCGATCCCTTCCGGCCGGGCGCAGATCTCCGGTGATTTCAGCGCTGAAGATGTCCAGAACATGGTCATTAAACTTAAGGCCGGCGCTCTTCCCATTCCCGTCAAATTAATTGAGACAAGGATTGTCGGCCCGACTTTAGGGCGGGACTCTATCGATAAAAGTAAATCTGCCGGCATCATCGCTTTCGCCTTGATCGTCGCTTTTATGATCTTATATTATCGTCTACCGGGCTTCCTGGCTGATGCGGCCCTGGGAATTTATGTTTTAATCCTGATGGCCATCCTGGCGTTAATCCACGCTACTTTAACCCTGCCGGGGATTGCCGGTATTTTGCTCTCCATCGGTATGGCGGTTGACGCTAATGTTATTATTTTCGAACGGCTTAAGGAAGAATTACGCCTTAAAAAGAGCCTGCGGGTGGCTATTGACACCAGCTTCCAGCGCGCCTTTGCCGCGATCTTGGATTCCAATGTTACTACTATCATTGGCGCGGTCGCGCTCTTCTTTGTCGGGACGGGGACGATTAAAGGCTTTGCCGTGACGTTGACGGTTGGTATTGCCGCTTCCATGTTTACCGCCATCATCGTAACGCGCATGTTATTGGATATGGTGGTCGACGGGAAAATACTGGCGAGCGGAGAAAGTAATTTGGTGTACAAATGATTTTTGATTTTATCGGCAACCGGCGTTATTGGTTCGCGATTTCTGGTCTTTTATTATTGGTTGCGCTGTTTGCTTTCAGTTATAACTTGATTGTGCGAGGGAGCGCTTTTAATTTTGGCACCGATTTTACCGGAGGGACAATGATCAACCTCCGCTTTAATGAGCCGGTTTCCGTCCATGATGTCCGCCTGGAATTGGATAAATATAATCTCGGCCAAAGTATCATCCAAAAGAGCGGAGAGACCGACATTTCCATCCGCGCGCAGCAGGTTCTTCCTGATTTGCGAACCAAATTGATTGAAGACCTGAAGGCAAAATACGGCGAAGTCGAATTGCTGGAAGTGGATACAGTCGGCCCGATGCTCGGTAAAGAACTGCAGATGCAGACGCTCCTGGCCTTAATATTGGCCTCAATAGGCATTATTATCTATATCTCTTTTCGTTTTGAATTTAAATATGCGGTAGCCGCGCTCCTGGCCCTTTACCATGATGCTTTGATTACGGCCGGGGTTACTGCGCTGCTCTGGCGAAATGTGGAGGCGCCGTTTGTCGCGGCTCTCCTGACGATAATGGGTTATTCTATCAACGATACCATTGTTATCTTTGACCGGATCAGGGAGAATATCAAAGTCTGGGCGGGGAAGAAAAAATCTTTTATTGAAATTGTTAACTTAAGTATCAGCGAAACTATGGCCCGCTCGATTAATACGGTCTTAACAGTGGTGATCACTGTCCTTTGTCTCCTCTTTTTCGGCGGCGAGACAATCCGGGATTTTGCTTTGGTGCTCCTCTTTGGCTTTGTCATCGGGGCTTACTCTTCGATTTTTGTCGCCAGCCCGATCCTGGTTGCCTGGACTCTGCGCGACCATAAATTCTCCACTGCCGGCAAACGAAGATAATCTTGTCAGCAAAATTCGAGTATATTATAAACAATACTCAAATAAATCAGCGTTTGGATCATTTCCTTGCCGCGCAAAAAGAGAGCAGATTAACCCGCTCACAAATCCAGAAGCTGATTGATAATTGTGACATTACTGTCAATAAAAAAAAATCAAGGCCCGCATACAAACTAAAATTAAATGATAAAATTATTGTTACTATTCCGTCTATAAAACCATTGGAAACCTCACCGGAAAACATCCCCTTGAATATAGTTTATGAAGATAGTGATATTATCGTTATCAATAAACCTCGTGGTTTAGTTGTCCACCCGGCGGTCGGTAATTATTCCGGAACGTTGGTTAACGCATTGCTAAATCATTGCCAAGATCTTTCCGGTATTGGGGGGGTAGAGCGTCCGGGGATTGTTCATCGTCTCGATAAGGACACGACCGGCTTAATTGTCGTGGCCAAAAATGATCTGGCGCATCAATCTTTATCTAAACAATTTAAAAACAAAACAGTTCATAAAAAATATCTGGCGTTAGTTCATGGTATTGTGAAGCAAGATAGCGGAACCATTGCGGCGCGGATAGGGCGGCATCCTGTTCAGCGGAAGAAGATGGCGGTTGTAGGGACGAGGGGGCGAGAAGCGGTTACTCATTTTCAAGTAAAGGCACGATTTAAAAATTTTACTTTGCTTGAATTAATTTTAGAAACAGGACGTACGCATCAGATCAGGGTTCATTTATCTTCGATTGGCTATCCAATCGTAGGCGATCAAACATACGGCAAGAAACAAAACGAATTTGACTTGAACGGTCAATTTTTGCACGCGGCGGAATTAAGTTTTACGCATCCCAGAACAGGGCAGATTTTGACTTTTTCAGCGCCATTGCCGGAAGATATGGATAAAATCATAGACCAATTATCTAATGGCTAATAGCCTGAAGTTGTTGCCCTAATTTCAAGGCAATTTGCCAGACTTCGATTAACAAGTTTTTATCTGTTGGCAGTATAAATGATTCGCCAATCCAATTGCTGGTTTTCTCGGTATTGGGGACATATTCCAGATGGTCGGGATAGATGGTTAGCCGGCGGGCTTTGCTGGCCAGCAAGAGCCAAGTTTGTTTTGTCTCCCTCGGCCAAGCAGCCACCTCATCTTGTGCTGACCAAGAGATGAATTTATTGATCTTATCTGGCGATTCAGCTGGTTTGGGAAACCACATTTTTTTTACCGGTTTCTTTACCAGGGACTGTCCTGATAAGCATTTTATGTCTAGTTGCAGCCAGCTGTCGGTGCCGCTGTCTCCGGCAGAACAGGTTATAACTGACCAGGAAATTTCAAAATTATTATCTTGTTTTCGAACTTTGCCGAATGCTGAATATTGACCAATAATCGGATGTTGTTCGCTGGGAGGTTGGCTCCATTCAGCCTTAAGCCGGGAGGCGACAGATTTTAGAAAATCATTGTAAGTGCTTATCCTTTGATTCCATGAATGTCTGGTAAAGCGATTGATTGATAGGCCCGCCCAGATAAAAGCCAGCAAAAGAAGCAATCCGAGCAACAGTAACCCTAAAAGATTAAGGGCAGGTATTATTTTCATGATGACATTTTATCATAATTATTATGAAAAGATACTCAAACGAAATTCTGATATAATTAATAATATAATGCTTCTAACAGTTGATCTCGGCAATACTAATATCGTTTTTGGCTTATTTAAGGGAGAAAAACTGGTGCGGGAATGGCGCTATCCCACCGCAGCGATCCGTTATCCAGCGATAAAAACTTCCATTGATAAGATAATAATTGCCAGTGTTGTGCCGGAGTGTGATAGCTCTCTGCGTCGAGAACTGTATAAGCGTTATGGTTGTCTGCCGCATTTTGTTACAGCTAAAAATATCCCCGGCTTGAAAATTAAATTAAAAAAAATAAAAGAAATTGGGGCCGATCGGGTCGTTGATGCTTATGCCGCATTGAAGCTTTATGGCGCGCCAGTCATTGTAGTCGATTTTGGGACGGCGACGACTTTTGATGTTGTTTCAGCCAAAGGAGAATATCTAGGCGGAGTCATTGCTCCCGGTTTGTCGCTTAGCCGCGACATTTTACACGAGAGAACGGCCAAACTTCCTAAGGTGACGATTAAGGCTCCGCGAAAAGTAATCGGCACCGATACCGTGTCTGCCCTGCAAAGTGGACTTGTCTACGGCTATGCGGCGATGGTGGAGGGGATGATACAACGGATTAAATCCGAAATCCGAAATCCGAAATTCGAAATAAATTATAAATCACAAACTCTAAATTCAAAAATTACCGTTATTGCTACCGGGGGATTAGCTGCGCTCATTTGCAAATATACCGACGTTATTGATAAAATAGATCAGCAGTTAACGCTGAAGGGATTGCAGATGATTGCTCATTCTTGCTTTAGCAATGAGGAGAAAATTTAATGCATTGGTTGTTTGAATGGTATCAGGGAAAGAAGATTTATTACGAGGATATTTTAAGGAAGCTTGACGAAAAAAAGATCAACTATCTATTAGTTGGCGGTTTGGCTGTGACTTTTTATAAGGTTCCTCCGCGATTTACCATGGATATTGATTTAATGGTTGATTTTGTACCGGAAAATGTTAATAAATTTATTGAAGTTTTAACAGAATTAGGTTATAAGCCTAAAGTGCCGGTTGATCCGCATGAGTTTGCCGACCCTAAAAAAAGAGATGAATGGGTAAACGAGAAAAACATGAAGGTGTTTGCTTTTTATCATCCTGGTAGAGATCAGGAATTAGTGGATGTTTTTGTCACTCATCCAATTGATTATAAGGAAATGGAAAAAGAAAAAAAGACGATAAAAATAAAGGGGATAGATATTTTTATTCCTTCAAAAAAGCACTTAATTGCCTTAAAAAAGTTGGCAGGTAGAGATGAAGATTTGCTCGATATCAAAAATCTTGAAGCAATTCCGGAAGGAGAGGCCTTGCGTCATGAACAATAATAAACCAGACTGGGAAGAAAGTTCTTATGATAAATTTAGGGATTTATCAATTAAACAAGTTCTTGAATGGATGGAAGATACCAGTCAGTTTTTGAAGCATTTTTACACCAGCGCAGATATTAAAAAAATGAGAGAAATTAAAGAACTGGAGAAATTTAATGTTCGAAGAACTAAATGAATTGTTAAAAGTTAGAAGAGAAAAGCTGGAAGAGCTTAAAGCCAAAGGGATCAATCCCTTTCCTTACCGTTTTGATTTTGACAGCCGCGCGGAGGATATCCCTAAAAAATTTGCCGCTATTAAAGAGGGAGAAGAAAGCCCGGAAACGGTTACGCTGGTTGGTCGCATCATGACTAAACGCGGGCATGGTAAAGCTTCCTTTGCCACGATTCAAGACGATTCTGGGCGTGTCCAGATCTATGCTAAGCAGGAAATTTTAGGCGCTGAAAAATACGATATTTATCGCAAACTTGATATGGGCGATATTGTGGGAGTCACCGGACACGTTTTTCGGACCAAGACAGGCGAGTTAACAATTCGGGTTGCTGATTTTACCCTTCTTTGCAAGTCGCTCCATCCTTTGCCTGAAAAGTGGCATGGTTTGCAGGACAAAGAGCTCCGTTATCGCGAGCGTTATGTTGATCTAATGGTTAATCCAGAGGTTAAAGCTGTCTTGGCCAAGCGGAGCAAAATTGTCTCTTTAATTAGGCGTTTTCTTGAAGATAAAGATTTTCTTGAAGTCGAAACCCCGATCCTTCACGTCCTGCAGGGCGGGGCGGCGGCTAAACCGTTTGAAAGCTATCACGATGTCCTCAAGATGCCCCTCTTTCTCCGGATTGCGCCGGAGCTCTATCTCAAAAGGCTGATTGTCGGTGGATTTGAAAAGGTTTTTGAGCTGGGGAGAGTCTTTCGCAATGAGGGGATTTCTTATAAACATAATCCGGAATTTACGATTATTGAAATTTATCAGGCTTACGCCGATTACAATGACATCATGAAATTGACGGAAGATTTAATCGTCTACGCTGCGCAAACTATTCTTGGAACGCTGAAGATCGAATATAAAGGAGAACAAATCAATTTAACGCCGCCATGGCGTCGAGTAAGTTTAATCGATGCGCTTAAAGAAGCGGGGATAGATATCAGCGATAAAAGTGAACCAGATATCCGCCAAATCGCTAAAAAACATGGTCTGGAAGGCTATGAAGAGATTGGCAGGGGGAAAATTATTAATCTCCTTTATGATAAATTTGTGGAGGCCAAACTGCGCCAGCCGACTTTTATTATCGATCATCCGCTGGAAACGTCTCCCCTGGCAAAAAAACATCGGAGCAAGCCAGGGTGTGTTGAGCGCTTTGAATTGATTATTGCCGGGATGGAACTGGCCAACGCCTTTTCTGAATTAAACGACCCCGTTGACCAGCGCGAGCGTTTTGCCCGGCAGGCAGAGCTAAAAGCGGCTGGAGATGAGGAGGCGGAGTCGATGGACGAAGATTTTCTCCGGGCCCTGGAATACGGGTTGCCGCCGACGGGAGGTTTGGGGATTGGCATTGACCGTTTAGTGATGCTTTTAACCAACCAGCTGTCGATTCGCGATGTTTTACTTTTCCCGCACATGAAGCCGCTGTCCCAAACTCAACCGGCGCCGGAAGAGATGAAAATTTTGGATGAAAAATGAAAGTGAAAGACGCGATAAAGCCAGGGGAAACCACCCTCTCATTTGAATTCTTCCCGCCTAAAACCGCAGAGCAGGAAAGCCGCTTGTTTAGCGCGCTGGACGAGTTAAGAATTTACAATCCTGATTTTGCTTCGATCACCTGTGGGGCGATGGGGAGCAATCGAGATAAAACGCTGGAGTGGGCGCGGATCATAAAACAGCATGGCATTGAACCGATTGTTCATTTGACTTGCGTGGCGGAAACGAAAGCAAAAATTCTAATCCAATTGCAGGAGATAAAGCGGCTGGGGATTGAAAATATTTTGGCTTTGCGGGGTGATTTGCCGAAAGAGGAAAGGGGGAGGGAGAGGCATGAGGAGGAATTCAAATATGCCGCAGAGTTAGTCGCGTTCATAAAAAAACAAGCGCCGGAATTTTGTCTAGGGGTAGCAGGTTATCCAGAAAAACATCCGCAAGCGGCTTCGTTTTCAGACGATATCAGTTATCTAAAATCTAAAATTGACGCTGGCGCTGATTATATTATCACCCAGCTATTCTTTAACAATCGTTTATTTTTTGATTTTGTGGTCAAGTGTCGGCAGGCGGGGATTACGATTCCGATCATTCCCGGCGTAATGATTATTACTAGCCTGAAACAGATTCAAAAAATGACCGAAATGTGTGGGGCGAATATTCCTGATAAATTATTAGCAAAAATTGAACTGGCCGGAGATCAAGCGGCTGTCGAAGCCATTGGGGTAGAACACGCAATTTCCCAGTGTCGGGAATTATTAAAGAACAAAGTCCCAGGACTGCACTTCTTTGTTATGAATCAATCAGGGCCGGTGGGTAGAGTTATTTCAGCGCTGCGCATTTAACACAGCGATTTCTTAGTTGATCAGGAAAATCAGGATGCGAAAACAATTTGAATCTTATTTCTTTTGGGATTTTACTTATAAGTTCATGCAATTCTTTGTCAGTTAGATGCTCAAAGTTGCCAACAATATTTTTTAGCTGGATTTTGGCCGCCCAAGCTACTCTTCCCCAATTGAAATGGCAGTCTAGCTGCTGGTGGTGTCATTATTAAGTTCCTCCGAATTTAGTATTTAATAACACTCTTATTATCGAATTTTGAGAAAAGGAACTTGCATGAAATCATTGGGGGTGGATTTCACCGATCTTGCAGGTCTTATTTAAAATTAAAAATTAAATCCTTCCCCCAACAATAATTTCCGGGGTCAGAATTGTTGGCTGGGCGTCGCTGTTTCACGTTTTATTGACCACAAGGTTATTCCTGTGTATACTGCTAATATGGCAAACGAAGAAATGGTTTTTTCTGATGAGAAAAATGTTTTTTTTACTCTAGATCAACATCGTGAAGCATTAAAAAAGTTTACCGTGAAGCGGCTTGGTTTGTTTGGCTCTTTTGCCAGAGGGGAACCAACTACGCAGAGCGACATTGACTTTCTTGTGGATTTGCAAAAACCCTCATTTGATAATTTTATGAATCTGGTTTTTTATCTGGAAAAGCTCTTTGGCCGACGAGTTGATTTGGTTACTAAAGGAAACTTGAGCCCATATATTCAGCCTTTTGTGGAAAAAGAGATAAAATGGTATGAAACAAAATAAGGTTTTCTTGCATCACATCCTTGATGAGATTATTTTTCTGGAAAAAGAAACTAAAGAAATTGATTCTGTTTCTTTTTTTAGTAATGAATTGCTCAAAAAAGCTTGTGCCAGAAGTTTGGAAATCATTGGGGAAGCTGTTAAAAATCTGTCGGATGATTTTGCCCATCAACATGATGATATTGAGTGGAAAAAACTAGCCGGCTTAAGGGACAAAGTTATTCATTTCTACTTTGGCGTTAACTGGGATATTGTTTGGGATGTAATAAAAAACAAATTGCCAGAAATTAAGGAAAAAATCGAAAAGATTATTGCCAAAACATAAGCCTTAACAGACCGAGTCATTACTTTGGGCGCGTGCAAGTTTGAACCGCTAAAACACGATAATATCATTAGAAAAAGAAATAGAGTGCCGCCCTAAAGCACCGAAGGAGAACAAAATATGTGGAACATTTACTGGCCCTCTGGCCAGTAGCCGGCACAAAAGCTCCCAAACCCATTTTTTCCTCATCAAAATTAAGACAACTTGTAAAAATTGTCTCGGATCCAAAGTTTCCAAACACAGGAAGACTGCTTCTTTCCAAAGGAAATTATCAGGTTACATTAATTAATGAATTTGGCCGCCAGGAAATTGATCCTAAAAGAATAACCGCCATCATTTTGGTCCACGGAGATAAAGTTGTTGTTAGCCAAAAAGGCCAAAAATGTGAAATCGCATTTCAGCCAAACCCCGCTGTGTATCGAACCGCTGTTCCCTCCGATAGATTAATTTTCAGAGACCATCTGACAAATTCTCTGCGCCGCAGGTTAGCCGCATATTCAACTCTGTCTTCCAACTGGGTAAAACCAATTCGCTGGCTAGCTTTAATGGTATGTTTTGCACTGCCAGCTAAAGACCTTTATCAGTTCGCTAAAAGCCTTTATCCTTCTGAATCAACAACTCAAAATCAGGCTATATTGCCGTCATTAGAAGAATCGGAATTTATTAGTCGGTTCTTTTCTCCATTATTAACGCAAAAAAAAGATCCATTCAAAAAAGATTTATTCAGAGAAGATGAATTTAAGGACTCCTCAAGGCTTTATATGTTACTTACACGGCAATATGACCTAACACTAAACAATTCAAATGTCTCGCCCCCCCTATTTAGGGAACCTATTTCTCATGAAAATCCTCCCGAAAGAGAAATTCCCTTATTACCATTTGCATCTTTATTAGCTTTGCTGGTTATGTATGTTACCACCCGATCACGCGGCCATTTGGCAAAGATATTAGAATCTTCAACAGAGGAACTTGTCACCGGCTTATTACGGATGGGGAAAGAGGAAATACAACGTTTATTAACGGCTCTTCCCGCTAAGACAAGAGTAAAAATTGCTGAAGAAATGAGAGTCAGAGTCACGGCCGGCGCTGTGGACCCAAATAATGATGTCAACCTTGCCTTGGCAGAAATACCGAGGCAATTTGATCAGCAAGTCCCTGATCGCAGAGCCACCTTATTTCACCGCCGCTAAAAATGGCCAACAATGTTCTTAATAATAAAGAGCTTGACATTTGTTCATTATCCGGATAATATACCATTATGCGTAAGATTATTAAAAGGCTCTTTTCCCTGGATTTACCACCAAAAAAGTCAGCTTTTCTCTGGGG
>JACRKQ010000075.1 GCA_016219705.1 Candidatus Saganbacteria bacterium
GGCTGCCCAACGCGAAGAACACTCCGGACGCCCTTGAACAGATGCTGGAAAAAGATAGTGAGGCGCTGTTTGAGAAATACGGTGTCCTTTCTAAACGCGAGCTGCATTCCAAGGTTGAGATCAAACTTGATGCTTACGTTAAGATCAAGGATGTGGAACTTAAAGCCGGTCTAAACATTGCCAAAACCTTGATCCTGCCGGCCGTTTTGCAACAGATCGGAATGCTGGGTGATGCCGTCAAAGTGACGTCCAAGGGTGGAGCTTTAGGTGCTGACCTTAAAGTTGCGTCAACTCTTTATACTAATATCAAGGCGGCGGTTGCTGGTTTAGAAAAAGCAATCACTTCTTGTGAGAAGGAAGATGATCTGGAGAAGAAAGCAAAATTGTACGCCACCAAGGGAGCAAACGCTTTGGCCGACCTGCGCGCGAGCGTTGACAAGGCTGAGACTGTCGTCGCTGACGGCTTATGGCCGATGCCAAAATACCAGGAGCTGTTAACGATTCTTTAATTAAAGCCTTCTCGCTTTTTTCCGCAGGAAATTTCACTTATTTTTTTTATTGAGTTGTGTTAAAATGATGACAATGAAAATTCTCCTGGCGGGCTATAATGTTGATACGGATGTCCTGGCAGAGCTGAAAAAAGGCCAGTTGCGCGAAGATATCACCCCGGAAACACTTTCTGCCTCATACGCCCGTATCTCCCGCGACCCGCGGCCAATTGATGAACTGCGCCGCGACGCCAGGGCCGAAGTCGCCAAAGCGAGGGAATCTAATGCCGCTATTATCTTCAAAATGGGGCATCATTCGATCGCCGAGCACGCGGTTTTTAATTTTGACCTGATTGCTGTCTCTCGCCTGGCCTTGGAAGAGATCGAAAAATTCCGCCTCTCTGCTTATACGGAGAAGTCACAGCGCTATCAACAGTTGGGGGACGATTATGTTCTCCCTAACGAGATACTAAAAACTAAAAACGAAAAACTATTTATTGAAATAATCAAAGAGCAAAATCAGTTTTATCATAAATTAGTTGGAGAAGGGATTGAACCGGAAGATGCCCGCTATGTTACGTCTTTGGCGACCCAAGGGCAGGTTGGCCTGACGATCAATGCCCGTAATCTGGAATTTATGTTTCGCCGTTTTGCCTCTCATCCTTTGGCGGAAATCCGAGAGATTGGCCAAACGATGTATAAGCTGGTCGAGTCGATTGCTCCGTCGATTATTCTCTTTACGCAGGCGAATGACTTTGATCAGAAAACCTATAAAGAGCTCAAAGCTCAAAGTGCAAAACTCAAAACGAATGACTCGTTAAAAAATGGAGTAAAATTAGTTGATTATACAAAAAATGCAGACGACAAAGTTATTGCCGCTCTACTGCATACTTCGACTTTGCTGTCTTATAAGGAATGTTTGATTAAGGCTAAAAAGATGGGCGTTAAAGCAAAAAAAGAATTGCTCAAAATTTCTTTTAAATATGCGGAGTTTTACGATCGGCCGCTGCGGGAGTTTGAATATGCTGACCTGACTTATGATCTGATTATGTCAGCCGCCTGTTTTGGCCAGCTTAAGCGCCACCGCATGGCAACGATTACGACGCAGCCTTATGCTCCCGTATTGGGGGTGACGATCCCGGCGGCGATTAAGAAGTCAAAATTGATCAAAGAATTTCATCAGCTCATAAGCCGCACCAATAAGGCTTACCAGCAAATTGCCAAAGAAAAGCCTCAAGCGGCCCAGTATGTTTTGACTAATGCGCACCGCCGCCGTGTTTTATTTAAAACCAATGCGCGCGAACTTTACCATATTTCCCGTTTGCGGGAAGATCCCCACGCCCAGTGGGACATTAGTTTTTTGAGTCGGGAGATGACGGCCCAGGCCAAAGCCATCATGCCTCTGACGATGTTATTCATTGGCGGAAAAGACCGCTATCCGGAAATTTACAAAAAACAATTTAGCGCCTCTCCCAAGATTTCGCCATAATGAACAAGCTGAAACTCTTGTTTGGCCTCCACAGCCGCCAGCCGGTTGGAAAATTTGAACAAGTTTTAGCCCAGCATCCTCGCCTTAAAATTTCTCTTTATTATAGCGGAGCCATTTATGATTGGCTGACCGCAAACCAACCGCAATTTATTGAGTTTTTGCAGAAATTGGTAAAAAGAGGCCAAGTGGAAATCTTATCCGCCGCGTATTATGAGCCGCGCCTCCCTTTGATTCCTGATGAAGATAAACTGGGCCAGTTGACCATGACCAAAGATTTTATCAGGGAAAAATTTGGCCGGGAACCCCGCGGCCTGTGGATTTCCGAAGAATCATGGGAACCTTCATTGCCAAAGATATTAGCGAAAGCCGGCCTGGAATATGCGCTAGTTGACGATTCCTTATTCCTATCGGCTGGCTCATTGCCGCCGCTCTCCGGCTATTTCCTGACGGAAGATGAAGGAGAAATCATCAAGGTCTTTCCGATTAACGGTCAGTTGAGCGCGCTGATCAATTCCCAGCCCATTGATAAAATTATTAATTTCCTGAAAAATATTCCCAATCCCGACGATAATATGGCGGTTATTATTTTTGTTGACGGCGAAAAATTAAATAACCCAGACCAATTATTCAGCGCTTTTGCCGCCAATAGCGCTTGGCTGGAATTGCTGACCTTCAGCGATTACTTGGATGAATGTCCGGGGCGCGGGCTGGTCTACCTGCCGACGGCAGAAAAAAATTACGCGCGGCAAATTTTAATGCGGCAGCCAGCGGCGAATAATCTCCACAAAAAGATGCTTTCCGTCAGCAAGAAGCTCCAGGCTTTAAGCCAGGGAAAAACAATTTTTGGCCGGGGTAAGTACGAAGTCGAATTAAATAAAATCAAAAAATACCTTTATCGTGGACAGTGCGGCGAAGTTTTTCAATCCGCGAACTTGTCTCTCAAGCGTTTGCGCCGAGGCGGTTATCATAATTTAATCCAGGCGGAAAAAGAGATCGATAAAATTAATCACGGCAATAAGCCTTTTGTGGAATTAGCCGTGACAGATATTAACAAGGATGGCTGTGATGAGGTTGTCCTGGCCAATGATTTTTTGAGCCTCTATTTCGCCCCGGCCCGGGGCGGCCTGCTCTATGAGCTTGATTACAAGCCGGAAGCCGATAATTTACTTGATGTTGTCGGCTGGTCCGGCTTTTTAGTCGACCATTTTCTCGGCCCTGGCGTTTCTCGAAACTCTTTTCTCCAGACAGTTGAAAATGCCGCGGCCTATTTTCATCAGCCCAGGCGTCGGGAAGATGAAGTCTCCTTGAGGCTTATCAGGTCGGACGCGGTAAACGGTTGGCCGGTTAAAATTGAAAAGAATATCTCCCTTCTGGCCAAACAAGCGCTTTTTGTCGTCGAATATGAAATTACCAATCAAGCGGAAGAAAAAAATGATTTCTGGCTGGCTGTCGCGGGAAATTTTAATTTGTCCGCCAATCCGCCGACAGCGGAAGAAAATGATGTCGACCGTGTGACCATGGTTGACGATCTCAAGCTGTTTACGGTATCATTAGATTTCAGCCGGCCGGCGCTAATCTGGCGCCTGGCGCATGACCAAGGATTGCTGGCTGTGTCGTCGTGGAAATTTTCTTTACAACCGCGGGAAAACTGGCGGGTAAAAATTATTTTAAGAGTGGAACAGTAGGAGGATGTAAAAATGCCTGAATTAAGAAAAGATCCTGTTTCTGACCGCTGGGTGGTTATTTCTTCGGAACGGGGGCGTCGGCCTTCGGATTTTAAAATGCCGTCTGTGGCCGAAGAAAATGCCGCTGGCGCCGCTAATTGCCCGTTTTGCGAAGGTTCGGAGACAAAAACTCCGCCCGAAATCAAGTCCTGGCGCAAACCCGGTTCCCTGCCCAATACTCCCGGCTGGGACATCCGCATAGTTTCCAATAAATTTCCGGCTTTAACGGCCGACGGGGAGATCAACCGCACCGGCATGGGTGTCTTTGATATGATGACCGGTATTGGGGCGCACGAAGTTATTGTGGAAACCCCCCATCACAACGAAATCATTCCCGACATGGCGGACGACCATGTGGAAAAAATACTCTGGGCGTACAAGCAGAGGATCATTGACCTCTCCGGCGATAAACGTTTTCGTTACATCCTGGTTTTTAAAAATTATGGAATGGCGGCCGGGGCTTCTTTGACCCATCCGCATTCACAATTAATTGCCACTCCGATCACGCCCCGTTACGTAAAAATGGAGCTTTCCAATTCGCGCGCCTATTTCCTGGAGAAAGAGCGCTGCATCTTCTGCGATATTATTCGCCAGGAATTAGGGGCGGGGGAGCGGATTGTTTATGAAAATGAGTATTTTGTCGCTTTAACGCCCTTTGCTTCGCGTTTCCCTTTTGAAGTCTGGATTCTCCCCCGCCGCCATGAATATGGGTTTGAAGTCATGCCGGACGAAGAGCGTCTCCTCCTGGCCCAATGTTTAAAAGATATTTTGAATCGGCTGCGCTTGTGCCTGAATGATCCGCCGTACAATTATGTTTTACACACGGCGCCAAATCCCATGGTCCGGCCGGGAAAACCGGATTATTGGGGGACGATCCAATATGATTTCCACTGGCATATCGAGGTTATCCCGCGCCTGACCAAACAAGCGGGCTTTGAATGGGGCTCCGGTCTTTACATTAATCCGACTTCGCCGGAACAAGCGGCAAAATTCTTGCGTGATATTGCCTGATGAAGATTCTTTTTGTCTCTTCTGAAGCGGTCCCTTTTGCCAAAACCGGAGGCTTGGCTGATGTCGCCGGGGCGCTGCCCAAAGCCTTAAGGCTCATTGGCCACGATGTCCGCCTCATTATGCCTCTTTACAAAAAAATTGACCACCAAAAATGGGACTTACGTCTAGTTATTGATGGATTAATAATAACTTTAGGCGGTAAAAAAGAGGCGGCAGCAATTTATCAGGCCAGACTTCCGGGGTCCGATCTGGTTGTCTACTTTGTTAAAGCCAAGTATTTTCTGGAACGCGATGAATTGTATGGCGTCGGAAGCCTTGATTATCCAGACAATTGCGAAGCCTTTATTGCTTTCTGCCAGGGAATATTGAGCTGGCTGTCGGAGGAAAAATGGCGGCCTGACATTGTCCATTGTAATGATTGGCAGAGCGCCCCTTTAATCGCGTTAATTCATGAATTACGGCGGAATAATCCCGCCTGGCAGCGCACGGCGCTGGTTTATTCCGTCCACAATATGGCTTACCAGGGACTGTTTTCGGCGGCCAAGTTCGCCTTATTGAACCTTCCCGCGGCCTACTTTGGCGCCAATGGTCTGGAATATTGGGGCAAGCTTTCTTTCGCTAAAGCCGGTTTTGTTTATGCAGATGTCATTAATACTGTCTCCGAGACATATGCCGGAGAAATCCAAACGCCGGAATATGGCGCAGGGCTTGACGGTCTGCTCCGTTCACGGACACAGGATGTTTTTGGGATCGTAAATGGGCTCGATTATGAGATTTGGAACCCGGCGACTGACGCTAAACTTCCGCGCCGCTACAGCGCGGCGACGATCAGTTTAAAAGTCGCTAATAAATTAGCTTTACAAAAGACTGGCAAACTGCCGGCCAAGCCTGATATCCCCTTGATCGGGATCATTTCCCGTCTGGACGCGCAGAAGGGGTTTGATCTGCTGGTTGAGATAATGGAAGCAATTGTCAGATTGAATTGCCAGCTGATTTTGCTCGGGACCGGCGACCAAAAATACCATCAATATTTTTCCATCCTGCAAAAGAAGTATCCGAAAAATATCAGCGTTAATCTCGGCTTTGACGCGGCCCTGGCCGAATTGATCTATGCCGGAGCGGATATGTTTATGATGCCGTCGCGCTATGAACCGTGCGGTTTGGGCCAGTTAATTAGTTTTAAATACGGCACAGTCCCCATTGTCAGGAAAACCGGCGGGTTGGCCGACACGGTTAATGATTATGACGCCAAAAGCGGGCAGGGTGATGGTTTTGTCTTTACTGATTATAATGAGAAAGCCCTGCTTGAGGCGGTTAATCGCGCCGTTGAATTATATCGCGCCCATAAAGATGCCTGGCTGGCTTTGCAGCAGCGGATCATGGCGAAAGATTATTCCTGGGATGCTTCGGCCAAGAAATACATTGGCCTCTATGTGAAAGCGCTGGGGAAAGTGATAAAATAATTTCATCATGTCAGGACACTCCAAATGGGCGACGATCAAACACAAAAAAGGGAAGACTGATGCCCAGCGCGGTAAAATTTTTACCAAAATTATCCGGGAAATAACGTCGGCGGTTAGGGCCGGCGGCGGGCCCGATCCCAACTCCAATCCTCGCTTACGTCTCGCTATTGATAAGGCCAAAGACGCTAATATGCCCAATGATAATTACGAGAGAGCGATTATCAAGGCTTCCGGCGGCGGAGATGGCGCGGCGTTAGAAGAAGTAGCGTATGAAGGTTATGGCCCGGCGGGAGTGGCGATTATGGTGGAAGCAATCACCGACAATAAACAGCGGACCGTTTCCGAAGTGCGTAATGTTTTCAGTAAAAATGGCGGCAACCTGGGGGCGGCCGGCTGCGTCTCTTACATTTTCACGCGCAAGGGTCGTTTAAATTTTGATAAGAAGACCAATGAGGAATCTTTGACGATGGCGGCGATTGATGCCGGAGCCGAAGATATTAAAGCTGAAGATGGTTCTATTGAAGTGGAAACGACCCCGGAAAATTTTGAAAAAGTGAAAACCGAACTTAAAAAACAGGGGTTTACGCCGGCAACTTCCGAATTAGCGTTGGTTCCATCAACATTGGTAACGGTTACCGGCGAAGATGCCAGAAAGGCGATAAAGTTAGTTGAGGCCCTGGAAGATAATGACGATGTGCAAAATGTTTATGCCAATTTTGATGTTCCTGATGATATTCTTGAATAGGGATAATGCCGGATTGAAGGCAGAATAAACATCCTTTATAATGTAAAACCTGGAGGGTAACCATGGTTCAAACAAAGCATAATTTATTGCAAGGATTGGAAAAAATAACCAATGATCTTACGGCGTTAAAGAAGCTGGTGATGTTAGAATTCAAGCCTGCGCCCAATGGTCGACAAATTGCTGTCTGGAATGATTTGGAAAGAACAATCAAAAAATTATCATCCAAATGGGACAGTATTTCAGCGCTGGAAGAAATTCGATCTCAAAGAGAAAAAAAATAAAATGATGCGACTAACACTTGATAGCTCGGTTTTTGTTGCAGCCTTAAGAGAACGCGAAGAAAAACATGAAATTTGCAAAAAAATTCTTGAAGGCGTTTTTAATGGAACGTTTGAGGTGTTTGAGCCTTTTAGTGTTTTAGTTGAAGTTGTTGCCGCTATTAAACGCCGCACAAAATCAACGGAATTGGCAAAAAAAATAAAAACAGCTCTTTTGTCTGTGGAGACGATTGTTTTTGAGGAATTAGTTGCTTTTCGAGCGCAAGAAGCGTCTGACCTGGCAATTTCTACCGGTATTCGCGGCATGGACGTCCTGGTAGTTCAGACTGCTAAAGAAAACAAGTCCGTATTAGTGAGTCTGGATAACGAAATGCTGCATCTTATCAAAGGCATTGTTTCAGTAAAATTGCCTGATAATTTATTTTAATTCTGGAACAAACATGAAACTTGTTGCCGATCTTCACGTTCACACAGTCTCTTCCGGGCACGCTTATTCCACGATTGAAGAGTACGTTGCCCAGGCGGTTAAAATTGGCTTAAAAGCGCTGGCGATTACCGATCATGGCTCCAGTATGCCGGGTGCGCCGCACTATTATCATTTTGCCAATTTGCGGATGATACCGGCCAAATTGCGCGGCGTCAGAATTTATCGCGGGATTGAGGCCAATGTGATTAATGCTGATGGGACAATTGATTTACCGCCCGAAGATTTTACCAAATTAGAGATTGTCATGGTTGCCATGCACCCCCGCTGCGGCTACGAAAATCAAGGCGAAGAACAAAACACGGCCGTTTTGCTGCGGGCAATCGATAAAAATCCGGAAATTAATATTATTGCCCATCCTGGGAATCCCAAATATCCAATAAATATCGAGCAGACTGTGGCCATTGCCAAAGAAAGAAAGATCGCGATAGAATTAAATAACAGCTCCTTTGTCAGTCGAGCTGGCTGCGAAGAACGCTGTCTGGCTTTTGCGCGTGAAGTTAAACGCCAGGATGCCCGGGTTATTATCGGCACTGACTCGCATATCTCAACCATGTTAGGGATCTTTACCGAGGCATTAGAACTTGTAAAAGCGGCGGGATTGATGGAGAAGCACGTTTTAAATACATCGCTGAAGAAGCTGGAAGAGTATTTGCTAAGGAAATAATAAATGCTAGCTAAAAGAATTATTCCCTGTTTGGATGTGACCGAAGGCCGCGTGGTTAAAGGGACGAAGTTTGTTGATTTAAAAGATGCCGGCGACCCGGTGGAATTAGCCGCTTATTACGACAAGGAAGGGGCCGATGAACTGGTTTTCCTGGATATTACGGCTTCCTCTGACAAACGTTATATAATGTTAGAGGTGATCAGACGGGTGGCGGAAGCGATTTACATTCCCTTTACTGTTGGCGGCGGGATTAATGATCTGGAGACGATGCGGCAGCTTTTGTCCGCCGGAGCCGATAAGATTTCGATTAATACTGCAGCCGTGAAAAATCCTGATTTAATTACGCAAGGAGCGACTAAATTTGGCAGTCAATGTATTGTGTTGGCAATTGATGCAAAGAAAAAGAGGACAGGGGGTAAGTGGAAAATTTATACTCACGGAGGAAGAACGCCAACAGAACTCGATGCCGTTGAGTGGGCGGTTAAAGCCGAAAAATTAGGGGCAGGAGAGATTTTGCTGACCAGCATGGATCGAGACGGGACCAAGATTGGCTATGATCTGGAATTAACCCGGGCGATTGCTGATGC
Organism: Candidatus Saganbacteria bacterium; assembly: GCA_016219705.1. Lineage (GTDB taxonomy): Bacteria > Margulisbacteria > WOR-1 > O2-12-FULL-45-9 > O2-12-FULL-45-9 > JACRKQ01. The sequence continues at coordinate 8,937 of JACRKQ010000075.1, forward strand.
CGTCGAAATTCCTGTCATTGCGTCGGGCGGTGCGGGGACAAATGAGCACATCTATGAAGCTTTTGTTAATGGTCAGGCGGATGCGGTGCTGCTGGCGTCTTTATTGCACTATCGTGAATTAACTATCAAAGAAATCAAGGACTATTTAGTTGATCGAGGGATAACAGTAAGACGGTAAATTGAAAAATGTCAAAAGACAAATTAATAATTGAAAAAGCTTTGGAAAAATACTTGCCGCGCAAAGGCGAATTAGCCAAGGCGATGCGTTATTCCGTTTTTGCCGGCGGCAAACGTTTTCGTCCCAGCCTGTGTTTGGCGACGGCCAGGGTCTTAGGCTGTCCGCTCTCTAAAGTTATCCCCTTGGCCTGCGCGGTCGAATTGGTCCACACTTTTACCTTAGTCCATGACGACTTGCCGGCAATGGACAATTCAGATCTACGCCGCGGTAAACCTGCCTGTCACAAAGTTTTTGGCGAGGCGCTGGCAATTTTAGCCGGCGACGGCTTGAATACTTTGGCTTTCAAGATCATTGCCTATCAACCGAAAGCTGCCCAAGAGTTAGCCGGAGCTCTGCTGGCTGTGGTGGAGGGACAGGTGCGGGATATTAAATCAGTTAATCAAAAAATGACTTTGGCTAAATTGCGCGCAGTCCACGGCTGGAAGACGGCGGCCCTGCTTAAGGCGTGTGTTCGCGGAAGCGCCATGATTTGCGGGGCAAAATCGCCGGCCATAAAAGCTTTAACCAATTATGCCCAGCATCTCGGTCTTGCCTTCCAGATAACCGATGATATACTTGATGTCACCTCGACCCGGGAAAAACTGGGAAAGCCGGTTGAGTCAGACGTGAAAAAAGGTTTCCCTTATTTTTTCGGTTTAGAAAAGTCTAAAGTGTTAGTCGTTGCGGAAAAGAACAAGGCGGTTAAAGCGCTTGATTCTCTGGGCAACGCGGCCGGACCATTAAAATCATTGGCGGAATATGTAATCGGGCGGGTAAATTAGATGTTCTCTTTAACCCAAAAAGAATTTATTAAATTAGCTAAACAGGGGAATTTAATCCCTGTTTACAAAGAAATTACGGCAGATATGGAGACGCCGGTTTCCGCTTTTAAAAAAATTGAAGGCGAATACTCTTTTCTTTTGGAGTCGGTCGCAGGGGGAGAAAAGATTGCCCGCTATTCATTTTTGGGCGCGGGGACAAAAAATGATCTGCAGACCATTGCTTCATTGTCGGATATAAAAAATAAATTAGCCGGATACAAAACAGTCGCGGTCACAGGCCTGCCTCGTTTTCACGGCGGCCTGGTCGGGTATATCGGTTATGATGCCGTTCGCCAGGTGGAAGATATCCCGGATAAAAATCCGGATCAGTTTCATTTGCCCCAGATGTTATTCTTATGGACAGAGACTTTGCTGGCTTTTGATCATCTCAAACACAAAATAATTATTATTTCCAATGTCCAGGTTAAAGGCGATGCGGCCAGGGCCTACAAAGATGCTTGCAGGAAGATTAAAGCGCTGGAGAAAAAACTGCAACAGCCATTGCAGTTATCGCCTCAAGAATGGAAGCTGCCTGATCATAGTCGAAAAAAATTAAAATTCTCCGCCAACATGAGCCAGCGGGAATTTGCGGCCAGCGTTAAAGCCGCCAAAGATTATATCCGGGCTGGCGACATTATCCAGGTTGTTCTCTCCCAGCGCTTATCGGCCCCCTGTTCCGCCGATCCTTTTAATGTTTATCGGATCCTGCGCGCGATTAATCCCTCGCCATATATGTATTATCTGAAATTCGGCCAAATAAAATTAGCGGGAGCATCGCCGGAAGTCATGGTCCGCCTGGAAAACAGGCAGGCAACCTTGCGGCCGATTGCCGGCACGCGGCCGCGCGGCAGTGACGAAGCCAGCGACCAGCGTTTAGCCTCGGAGCTGTTAGCGTCAGAAAAAGAACGGGCGGAGCACATCATGCTGGTAGATTTAGGGAGGAATGACTTGGGGCGGGTTTGTGATTTTGGGACGGTTAAAGTCACTGAACAAATGACGATCGAGCGCTACTCTCACGTTATGCATTTGGTGAGCAATGTTACCGGAAAACTGAAAAAAGGGTTGGATGCTATTGCTCTCCTCTCGGCGACTTTTCCGGCCGGAACCGTTAGCGGCGCGCCCAAGGTGCGGGCGATGGAAATTATTGACGAGCTGGAAAACGTGAAACGCGGGCCTTACGCTGGTTGTGTCGGTTATTTCGGCCTGGCTGGTGAGATGGACACCTGCATTACCATTCGTACTATTATTTTTAAAGGCAAGCAGGCTTATGTGCAGGCTGGAGCGGGGATTGTCGCTGATTCCCTCCCGACGCAGGAGTATCAGGAGACCTTAAACAAAGCGCAGGCGATGCTGCGGGCGATTGAATTAGCTTCATGATCAACCTGCGCATGCTTAAAGTTTCTGACTTTTGGCTGTGGGGAGCTTTGGTCGGACTTTTATGCTTTAGTCTCCTGGCGATCTTCAGCAGTACTTTTTCCGCCCAGCTAAAAATTCACGGCGCTGCCCTGCTTTACGTCAAGCGGCAATTTGGAGCGCTGCTAGTTGGCCTGCTCTGTCTATCGGGACTGGCTTATCTTGATTATCAACACCTGAAAAAAGCGGCGCCGCTGCTCTATTTATTGATGATCTTGATGCTGGCGGCCGTAATATTCGCCGGGGCGGCAGGGATGGGAGCCCAGCGCTGGTTCCAGATTGGTTCGTTGTCTTTTCAACCGTCAGAATTAGCGAAAATTATTTTAATAATCGGTTTAGCGGCTTTTTTTAGCGAGAGAAGCAAACTGGAAAACGGGCTGGATACGGCGGCTCTGCTTATGATGGTTGGAATCCCCTTTTTGCTGATTTTTAAACAGCCGGATTTGGGTACGGCGCTGGTTTTTCTGGTGATTTTGATCGGGATGCTCGCTTATTCCTGGGCGTCGCCAAAACTTTTAATCCTCATTGTCACGCCATTAATTTCGATTGTTTTGCGGCCTTTGTTTGGCGTGTGGCTTATCTATTTGCTGACCATGGCTTTAATTTTGTTTTTAACCAGAGCGACAATCTGGGATTGGTTATTGATATTGGGTTTAAATATCGTTGTCGGCGTCGCTGTCCCCTTTATCTGGGTGCTGCTAAAACCTTATCAGCAGCAACGTCTTATTACATTTCTCAATCCGGGGGCGGATCCTTATGGAACGGGTTACCATAGTTTGCAATCCCAAATTGCCATCGGTAGCGGCGGCTTGTGGGGAAAAGGGTTTTTACATGGAACGCAGACGCAGCTGCAATTTATTCCCGAACAGCATTCTGACTTCATTTTTTCCGCGATTGGCGAAGAATTTGGCTTAATAGGGGCGGGGTTTGTCTTATCATTGCTGATGGTTATGGTCTGGCGGGCTTTTGTTATCGCCGCGGAAGCCGAAAATATCTTTGGCAGTTTATTGGCGGCAGGGATAGGGGCAATGACCTCTTTTCACACGATTGCTAATGTTGGGATGACAGTGGGGCTGCTGCCGGTGGTGGGAATTCCCCTGCCTTTTATCAGCTATGGCGGCACTTCTCTGGTCTTAAACATGATGGCCTTGGGAATACTGCAGAGTATCTATATGCGGCGGAAAAAGATTCTTTTCTAAATCTTGAATTCCGCCTTGACCTCGCCGCTGGCTTCGAAGGTCTTGTTTTTGATCGAAACGATTACCTGCTGTGCGCTGACCCAATCTTTACCTTTCTTTAACAAAACTCTCCCGGTCAGAATCAGCGTCTCCTTTTTTTCATCGAATACGGACTGATCTGCTTTGGCTTCTCGACCAAGCTGGTAGACATGAACATTGCCGCCGGCTTGGGCATTGCCGGTATCGGTAAAAATCACCAGAGAGTCAGCCGTTAAAAAAGTTTTTTCTCTTAAAATGTCTTTCGCTTCCTGATTTTTTAATTGCGCAACGCTTTTTGTTTGGACAACTGCCGAGGCTTTCTCAAAGACCGCTTTGACTTCGGTTGTCAGCAATAAACGGCGCTGGGGAAGGGAGTAAACGCCGGCTTGGGCGACGGCGACTTTTTTTCCCTGGATAACCTCCACGCTGCCGCTAAAACGCATATCACGATTCATATCGGCAAAAAATCCGGCCTGGTCAGCGATAAGCTTGGTTTTATATCTGGCGTGAGTAATATTCAATTTAACCCGGCCCGCGGCGGCGATTTTTTCTTCCTGGCCAAAATAGCGCATGGTGTCAGAGAACAAAACGCCGTCTTTGCGGCTCACTTTAATACCGTCAGAGATATCGGCAATGCGCTGTTCATGGTCGATAGCGACTTTTTGCGCGAAAATAACGCTGTCCTGGCGGCGCAATTCTACTTTGCCGCTCAACTCCGAATGTTTATTTTCCGGAGAGTATTTTAGGAAATCGGTCCGTAATTTTATCCATTCCGAATCGGCTTTTTTTCGCGTTGAAACTTTTTTCAAGTCCAGCCAGGTGGTTAAACGACTTTTTCCACTCGGCTTATCGGCGGCAAAACCGCCAGCTTCGACAATACTGCTGCGGCGCTGGGCGCTGACGCGGGGCGCTGACAGCTCTTTGACGATCAATTGGCCGTCAGAATAAATAGCGCCCTTGCTGACATCAATGAGAAAAGTTGTCTCCTGGTCATGGCTGGTCCAACCGCTTTTGGCCGCGAATTCCCAGATTTTTTTATTTTCTTTATAACCGGCCACCCGGGTGTTTTTAAATTCAGCGATCCGGTCCGTTTTTTTATCGTTGAAATAACTTCCGTCCCGCGGGGAGATCAAATAATAAGCGAAGAACAGGACTAACAGGGAAAATATCCCGGCCGCGTAAACTATTTTCCAAATATTGTTTTCCTCCATAATTTTTAATTATAGCAAATCCGCGCTGGATTTGATAAAATGAATGCGCTTATGAATAAAAGGAAAACAGATCGTCTGCCGCGGGAATTTAAGCAGTATTTCTGGGACGTGGATTTTAATAAACTGTCTCTCCGCAAACATATTAACAGCATTTTAAGCCGCTTGCTGCAGTTTGGCGATATGAAAGCAGTCAGCTGGATAATGCGCCATATTAATCATTTGAGCATTAAAAAATTCATAATCAATTTCGGCGATCGCCAATTGGATAGAAGGAGCAATAATTTTTGGCGGATATATTTTGGGCTGCCCGAATCGAAAAAACCGGTTAATCCGCTGTGGCCTTATTAATTACACATTCATTATGGATAAACCACATTTTGAAATATTAGATAAAAAGCGCTTAAGATTATTGCCGTTGTTTAAGCCTTTTAAAAATCGATTTTATCTGGCTGGCGGCACAGGATTAGCCTTGCAGTTTGCGCATAGGGATTCCATTGATTTTGATTTTTTCACTGAAGATGAATTTATTACAGATGACCTATTAAGAGAAGCGCGAGCTGTTTTTGCCGATGTTAAGATTGAAGTCGCCCAAGCAGGGAACATGACGTTGAATCTGATTATTGCAGATGATGTTAAAGTCTCCTTTTTTTGTATAAAAGACAAGCTTTTGCTCCCTCTTTTGGATTTTGATCCTTTTAATGTCGCTAGCCTTGACGATATTGCCTGCATGAAAATAGTCGCTTTACTCCGGGCGGCATTTAAGGATTATGTTGATTTGTATTATCTTTTTAAACGTAAACCCTTAGCGCGGGTTATGGAAAATTGCCGTAAAAAATATCCCGGTTTCGAAGAAATGGTCTATCTTAAGGCGCTTTTAAGCTTTGATGACATCAAAATGACCAATATTTTGTTCAAAAGAGGCTGGGAAGTTAATTTAAAAGAGATCAGAAAAAGTTTTACTGTAATAGTGAAAGATTACTTACAATCAAACAATTTTTAAGAAACATAAAGCATAATGGATAAAGTCCAAATAGCAATTATTGGCGGCGGGGTAATTGGCCTGGCCATTGCCGCTGAACTAAGCCGCAAGCATCAGGATATCGTCCTCTTGGAAAAAGAAACTTCTTTTGGTCAGCACACCAGCAGCCGCAACAGTGAAGTTATCCATGCCGGTATCTATTACCCCCACGATTCGTTAAAGGCTAAATTATGCGTTGCCGGCAACAAGCTACTTTATGCTTTTTGTCAGGCAAACAATGTGCCGTGCGCAAAATTGGGCAAATTAGTTGTAGCGATGAATGAAAGTGAAATTCCAGCCCTGGAAGAGCTGGAAAAAAAAGCTAAAGCAAATGGGGTCCTGGATGTTTATCTGTGTAATAAAGGCGCCACCCATAATTTAGAGCCGGCAGTTGCGGCCTATGCCGCGCTTTTTTCTCCCAGTACCGGGATAATTGATTCTCATGTCTTGATGAAAGTTCTCGAGCGCCGGGCGGAAGATAATGGCGTAATGTTGGCTTATGGTGCAAAAGTCACAGCCATTGATAAAATAACCGCTGGATATAAAATAACTTTAGAAAATAAAGATGAATTTCTCTCTGAAATTGTAATAAATTCAGCGGGTCTATGGTCGGATCAGGTAGCGGCTATGGCGGGGATTGATATCGAAAAACAAAAATATAAATTGCATTACTGCAAAGGAGAATATTTTTCTTATGCTAAACCATCATTTTTGCAGCGATTAGTTTATCCAGTGCCGGAGCAAGATATTAAAGGACTGGGGATCCATGCTGTAATTGATCTGGCCGGAAGGCTAAAATTTGGTCCGAGTGCTGATGATGTGTCGAAGATTGATTATAGAGTTGATGCGGTTCATCGTGAAAAATTTTTCCAGGCGATCAAGGATTTGTATCCGCAAGTGAAACCTGAAGATTTATCGCCTGACCAAGCCGGGGTGCGGCCGAAGCTGCAAGGACCAGGTGAGAGTGTTCGTGATTTTGTGATTAAGGAGGAGAGTGAATTAGGTTTACCAGGTTTTATTGATCTGATTGGCATTGAGTCCCCGGGTTTGACGAGTTGTTTGGCGATTGGAAAGTATGTGGCGGATGTGGTATTATTTTATAAATGACTAAATTCGAAAAAATCAAAAATATACTCAAAGAGCAAAAAGAAGAATTGAATCAAAAATACGGGCTTTCGGAAATTGGGATTTTTGGCTCTTATGTCAGGGGAGAAGAGAGGGAAGACAGCGATTTAGATCTTCTGGTGCGGCTTAATAAAAAAATGGGCTTACTGCGATTTATCAGCATTGAAAATTATCTGAGCGATTTGTTGGGGGTAAAAGTTGATCTTGTCATGAAAGATGTCTTGAAGCCGGCCATCGGCAGGCATATTTTGAATGAAGCTGTTTATATATGATAAGAGAATACAGCGATTATATTCGCGACATTGCTAACGCCGTTGATCAGGCGCAAAGGTTTACGGAAGGGTTGTCTTATGATGCTTTTAGAGAAGACATTAAGACGGCATTTGCGGTGGTTCGAGCTCTTGAAGTCGTCGGCGAAGCAGCCAAGAATGTCCCGGGATTTGTAAAAGAGCAATATCCTGAAGTGCCCTGGAAAGAGATGTCCGGCATGAGGGATAAGTTAATCCATGAATATTTTGGCGTAAAGTATGAAGTGGTTTGGGATACCGTAAAGAGAGAGCTCCCGGATTTGAAATTGAAGTTTGCTAAAATATTGAAAGAACTATAATTTTTGCGTAAAATTTGGTATGGAATAAAAAATAAATTGGTTAGGAAGGAAGTTGTTAATAATGAATAAAAAGTTATTGAAAAAGATTGCTCTGTTTTTACTGCTGATTTTTACCTGGTCTTCCGCCGGCCTCGGCCAAGA
>JACRKQ010000076.1 GCA_016219705.1 Candidatus Saganbacteria bacterium
AGCCAAAATTATTTTGTCGCAAGGCGACAAAACACAAATCCGCGCATTTCTCAAAAATGTCGGCTCGAACTTTATGCTGAATTCAAAACGGCTTGAAATTTCCCCGAAAAACGGCTGGCGAGCCCGCGTAGCGGGCGAGCCAATGACTTCATTTCCCAACTGGCGGAGGGAGGAGGATTCGAACCCCCGATACCCTTGCGGGCATAGTAGTTTTCAAGACTACCGCCATCAACCACTCGGCCATCCCTCCCACTCGTCCCGACTGTACGTCGGGACTCGTAAGGCTGATTATAGCATCGTTTATTTCCTTGTGCTATAATCATTCTTCATGGGTCCGTGGTGTAGCCCGGTTTAACACGCCTGCCTGTCACGCAGGAGACCGCCGGTTCAAATCCGGTCGGACCCGCCAAATCGGATGCCACTTTGAACCCCTCGACTCGCTCCGCTCGCTCGGGGCAAGTTCGGGGTCAAGTGGTTGTCCTAATGGCGATAGTGGCAAAGTCAAGTAAAGGTGGATCTTCTCCTTAGATTCCACCTTTACTTTTTGGACCACTGATTCCAGCAGCAGTTTCCTTTGCGCCGGAGTAAATCTTTCGTAATAAAAATCAAATCTTTCAAGATAGCCGGAGATCAGATCAGCTGTGATTTCATCCAAAGTCAAATTTTTTGCTTTGGCTTCTAAAATCAATAATTCTTCTTCAAATGATTTTCTTTTCTCTGATAGTCCTTTTAGCTGCTGCTCCATCCTTTTGGTTGTCAGCCTATCCGGCAAAGTTTCAGATAACCAATTAATAATTTTGTCTTCTTTCTTTTTAAACGCTGTAATTTGCCGGTTTAATTCAACCGCTCTTTTTTTGAACACGGCTTTTTCTTCGGTCTGTTCCCTCTTATAGTTAACGACATAATCCCTAATCAATTCCGGTCTTTTTGAGACCGCTCGAATTTGCGTAAATATTTTCTCCTCAAGTAAATTCCCATCGATATATTTCTGGGAACAACTGTGATAGGCCTGAGCATTAGCACAGACATAGTAGCGATACCCTTCCTTGCCCCTGGTGCCCGGCTTCTGGACAAACATCGAAGCTCCGCATTTGGCGCAGAAAATCAAACCGATGAGAATATTCCGTGTGGCGTGATTGCGGGGAGGAACACCATTTTTTTCTTTCAATCTTTTCTGCACGGCTTCAAACACCTCCTTTTCGATGATCTTTTCATGGCTACCGGGTTTTTTCTCCCCTTTCCAGACCGTAAAGCCAAGATACACAGGATAGGTCAGAATGCGATGGATGCCGCCGGTTCGCCATTTCTGCCCCCGGCGATTCCTTAATCCTTCGTCATTTAATCGATTGGCTATTTCCTTTGTCCCGATATTTTCATCAAGATACATCTGGTGAATTTTTTTAACCAGAGGAGCTTCCATTGGATTAACTATCAGCAAACCATCCACAAGGGAATAGCCAAAAGGTGCGGTGGTCATCCATTTGCCCTCATCAAACCGCCTCGTATAATATATTTTGGAACCCGCGACTAAACGTCGCGGTTCCTTTCAACCCTATGCTTATTTACTTTACCAAAACGTCTCTGTATCATTCAGCATTGACCTCTCTTTCAAACTGGGCAAAGCCGCCCAGCACATTCAACATTAACCGGCCGGGAGCAGTTTTGGTTTCAAATGGTTCAGTGACCGATTCAAATTTAACGTCAGACTTCGTTAAATATTCCAGTATCTCGGTTAAGTCTTTCAGCCGCCGGGTGAAGCGATCCAGTTTGTAGACGAGGATAATTTTGAATTTCCCTTGAGGGACTTCTTGAAGAAGCCGTTGAACGGCGGGACGCTCTAAGTCCTTGGCTGAATAACCGTCATCCCGATAAATCTCAAGCAGGTGATAATCCTGGCTCTTGGCATAGGCCCGGATCCGTTCTTCCTGGGCGTTCAGGGAAAAACCTTCCACCTGCTCCTCTGAAGAAACCCTGATATATCCGACTGCGCTTTCCAAGGTGTGAAATCCTCCCCTAAACTGGAACTAAACCCCTATGATGTACCTGTATGTATTGACTTGTTGCTGGCCTGCGCGCCAAAGCTAAAAAGATTGCGAATCGGATTAGAGAATTACAGGGTGAAGGAGATTTAACTGAATTAGGCCGGGCAGTAATTTTGGGTAAAGGTGAAATTGAAAAGCGAGATATTCAGTTAGAAGAATTAAAAAATCAGCTTGACGAAGTCAACTTGAAAATTGAGCAAGTCAATTCGAATATACAATCCAGAAAATTATTATTCTCTGGAAGCGTTTATATTCGGCAAAATGTAGGGACATGGGCAAGCCCTGTCCGTAAAGGAGGTAAGCAAAAATGAGGAAAATAATTTCGGTTTTATTAATTATAGTTTTATATTCATTGGTCATTGGAAATTGGTCATTGGTCATTGCCGATGAATATCGGCTGGGTCCGTATGATACGGTTGAACTTGAGGTTATGAATCATCCCGAGCTTAAAGCTAAACAAACCGTAACGCCGGATGGTTTGGCCTCTTTTCCTTTGGTGGGGGTTGTGTCTGTAGAAGGCAAAAGTCTTAAGGGATTGCAGGATTTTCTTGTCGAAAATTATTCGATTTTTATTGAAAAGCCTAAACTCACAATTGGTTTAACCCCCAGGCCCATTTACATTGTGCAATATGATCTTAAAAAGGACACCTGGGAAGTCAAAATGGCAAAATCGGTCGACGAAGCCAAAGCATTAACCGGATTTGACCCAACTTTGACTGTTGAACATGGGAATATTTACAAGGTGACCATGGGAAACAAACCCGAGTGGATGGAACAGAATTGGTATAAAGTTATTACTGCCACTGCCGTTTTGGTCGGAATTTATACGTCGCTGAATAGATAGAATTTATATGCCTAACCAGCTTACTATTCCCGCTATAAGTATGCCTCCTCCGATACCGATCGTTATGTGCAGGGCATAAAGTCCCGTTCTCGAAACGGTAGGTGATAACAAGCTTAATGCGCCGCCGATTATACAGCCAGCCGCCGGCGGAGTGAGCGGAAGGTTTGTTGTCCCAATAAAGAAACCGGTCAGGAGACGGCTGATAAAAGTTAAAATTAAAGTCGTCTTTTTATCAGGCAAATATACTGGGAGGGAAAATAACACATCCAAAACCCCGAATAGAAGCCCGCCAAGAAGTCCTAACCATATTTTCGGCACAAAATTCACCTCGCAGTAATTATCTATCCAATCTTCTTTAATTTTATCAGATTAGCTGATATGATAATAGTGCTGTGAGTAAAAGGATCGTCCCGACTTCTTCAAGTCAAATTTTGCACTTTTTAGATGAGGCTGAAGAATAAAGAAAATGGAACAAAACAAAACGGTTGATGAAAAATCCTGGTTTAAGTTATATAACGCGGCAATCGCTTTTAAGGAGCTCCAGCCCTGGAAGTGGATGTACGATTCTGACATTTTCGGTGTTAAAGACCAGCTAACCGGCGAAATTGGTTTCTGTTGCGTAATGGGTAATCTTGGGGAAGTTTTTGCCCTAGCAGTTTATCCGAGGAAAGCGGGACTTAAAAGCTACCTGCGGCTGGCCAGCTGTAAGGAAGCGCCGGAAGATAGCGATATCCCGCTGGAGCAGGATTGCCTAATGGCTTCTTTTGAGGATAAGGAATATCTGGCAAAAGGAGATAAGGAAATAATAAAGAAATTGGGGCTGGAGTTTAAAGGGAAAAATGCCTGGCCTTTTTTCCAGCGCTATCGGCCGGCGCGAAAGCCCTGGTTCCTGAATCCGGCGGAGGTTGAATTCCTAACTATTGCTTTGGAACAGGCACACATAGTATGTCAGAGGTTTAAAACCGATAGGAAACTGTTGAGAGCGGAACGGCAAAATACTTATTTTATAAGAGTTCCTAAGATCACTGAAAAGGGAATAGTCTGGCGCGATCAATGGGAAACGATAGCGAATCCTCTGGGAGAAGAAACCCACTTTCATATCCATCTGGACGAAGATCGCCTGAATAAAATCAAGGGAAAAACACCCCGTGGAGAGTCCGTTTGGGAGGTTGATCTGTTTTATTCTCCTGGCGCGATAATGGATAAAACTCCGCCCTATTTTCCCCGAATGTTTCTGTGCTGCGAGCAATCCTCCGGCTATGTTTTGGGGTCACAAGTTTTTTCTCCGGAAAATTATCATGAAGCTTTTGCAAATTACCTTTTAAATCTTGTTGAAGCGGTTGAATTTTTGCCATCAGTAGTATGGGTAAGCAAAGATGAAGTTTACCGCCTGCTGTATCCCATTCTCTCCGGCCTGGGTGTTAAGATTGGAAAAACCGATAATCTGGCAGCGGCAAAAGAGGCGCGAAAAGGCTGGCTTACTTTTTTGAATCGAGGGAAAGTCGGCCGCAACGAACCCTGTCCTTGTGGCAGCGGTAAAAAATTCAAGAAGTGCTGTGGAACATAAGCCATTATCAGACAATGAAACAAAAAGTAAAGGCCAAACACGCCCTTAATTGGCTGCATGGGAACATCTGTGTGAGAAAATGCCGCGACTATGAGGACAAGCAAAGAGTTTGCTATGAGCGGATGCGGTCAATCATTGCCGGCCATGAGGATTTTTTGATTGCTCACAAACTGTTTATCCAGGTAATGCGTCAAAAGCACAAAATCTGCGATTTGGGTGACGCTGAATTTTACAAGCGAGACCCCAATTTCTGGAGGCATAAATAATATGGCGCAGCCACATCATGAAGCCAGGGACTATTACTGTGACCAATTTTTTCGCTGGCTTCGGCGTGACATTCCTGATGATCTTAAGAAATTTGGCGGCGATGTTGAGGTGATGAGGCAAAAAGGATGAACATTAAAATTGTACTAATTTACTTTCTATCGATATTATTTTTTTTGGCTATTTTGCCCGCGGCCATTATTGCTCCGGGCTTATTTCTAGATAAATTATTAAGCTTTCCGCAAGTAGTTTATCCCCCTTATAATTTGGCCCTCGCCTTGATTTTTATAATCTTTGGCGCATTTTGGATGATCTGGTCTCTTTACGCACTTATGAAGATTGGTCAGGGCAATCCCCAAGAGGTTTTTGGCAAAGAAATATTATCAGCCACGAAAAAACTGGTTATTATTGGGCCATATCGTTATACCAGAAACCCCATGGGCTTTGGCTGGTTTTCGATTGTGGTCGGCGTAGGCCTCTATTTGGGTTCGCTTTCCTTGCTGCTAATTGTTTTGCCTCTCTTTTTTGTCGCGGTAATTATTTATTTGAAAAACATTGAAGAGAAAAAGTTAGTTGCAAGATTTGGCAATGATTATGTGCTTTATCGGAATAAAGTGTCAATGATATTGCCGGGTTTGTGAGCGGAGAAAAGAGAAAATATGTAAGGAGGAATTGAAAATGGTTAAAGGAGAAGATTCTATCGGGAAATGCGGTTTTTGCGGTGCGACGTTCGGTAAAGCAGGTATGACGAAACATTTGATGATTTGCGATCAAAGAAATAAGCTCTTTGATGAAACGTCAAAAAATGACAACTGTTTTATTCTGGTAGTCGAGGGCAAATATTTGCCCCAATATTGGCTTCATCTTCTAGCGCCGGTTAATGCGATGTTGGGAAACCTCGACAAGTATCTCAGAGATATTTGGCTGGAATGTTGCGGGCATCTAAGCGCTTTCACAATCGCCGGACAAAGATATTCTTCCTGTCCAGAGAGAGATTATGATGAGAAAAACCTAAATATAAAACTTGGCCAGGCGCTTTCCCCAAAAATTAAATTTAATTACGAGTATGATTTTGGGACCACGACAGAGCTAAGCTTAAAAGTTGTGTCAGCGCTGGCGGGCAAAATAAAAAATAATGCCATTCAATTGCTGGCCAGAAACGCTGCTCCGTCAATCGCCTGTGAAGTTTGTGGTAAAGCGGCGACTCAAGTTTGCACTCAATGTATCGGCTGCGGCCGGAGCTGGTTTTGTGAAAAATGCGGCGCCAATCACAAGTGCGGAGAAGAAATGCTTCTGCCGGTGGTGAATTCTCCCCGGGTTGGGATGTGCGGATATACCGGCTGATTATTGAAAATACATAACCGCGACGGCGGTGCTGGCGGGGATTTATACGAGCGTGAAATAAACTCCTGATCCCCTGATACTTGGATATCCTGATCTCCCTTTTCAACTGCTCCCAGCATTTCCATTATATCATTTTTTCGCTTTTCGCCGTCAACGTACCCTTCGCCCCAGCACTTTCTTATTATTTGCTATCACTACTGTCCCAGTGATCTTCCTTGTAATTCAAGCTGTTCCCAGGATTGGTCTTTTTCGTCAGCATAAGGATTCTTGCAGATTCCGCTCAATCCGGTCAGTGATTCCGGCGATTCCGGTCACCTGAAGCCTTGAACAAACCCCAACATTCAAAGCTTAACACACCCGACCGGAATCAATCAATGTTTTTCTGCTTTTTTCGCATTGAACCTCCCTTCATTTCGAACTTATGGGAGACATGGAAGAGGCGGTCGCAGATCGCGTCCGCGATAGTCGGGTCGCCGATGCAGGCGTGCCACTCTTTGACCGGCAGCTGGCTGGCAATGATAGTTGAGCCGGTGGCATAGCGGTCTTCAATGATTTCTAGCGTGAGTTTACTAAGGGGCTTTTCCCCCTCAGCGTAAAAATCCTTGCAAAGCCTTGGTATTAAAAGGTTAGTAATAGTTTAGCTCGGTAAAAAGACATTCAAACCTCCTTTCAAAAAAAGTGCTGGCGTCCACGCAAAAAATGTGCTACAAATATATCCATGGGCAAAGTGATTCTATATAGGTGCGCATAATTAAATAGACATCATGTTTACAAAAAAGGAACAAGCAATCCCTTAATTAATTCCGGGTTCTTCTGAATGTTTCCAAAGGTTTTAAATAGGGCGCCACAAAGCGCTTCTTCTCGATCGTAATATCGGTTATGGGTAACGCCGGCTCGCGTAAATTTCCATATTTTTTCAGCGGCATTTAATTCCGGACA
>JACRKQ010000077.1 GCA_016219705.1 Candidatus Saganbacteria bacterium
ACTACCTTAGGCATAACACCAACCGTGGTGAATGAGTTTAATGCAGATGGTACAGCTCATTGGGGACGCCGCAGCGGGGCCAATGGAAGTCCGTTTGATTGTGAATTTCAACCCGACCATGTTGTTTTCGATAATTGTCACTTAATCAAGACGGCCACAATTGTGCTGAATATCGTTCGGAAGCAGAACATGGACCAGGCTATTATGAAGTTAAGATGCAACCCGCACGACGCTCCGGCCTACAAGCTGGTTCATTTTTCACCTTTACTGGAACATATGGCCAACCTTCACACCATGAAATTGATATTGAATTTCTTGGCAATCGCTGCGCTATCCAATTAAACTATTATGGCGCAGGCCGCGGAAACCACGAGCGAGTTCTTACTCCCGCAGAATTGGGCTTCAATCCTTGCGATGGCCTTCATAATTATGGCTTTGTCTGGCAAAGACAGCCAGATAGAATTACCTTTTATGCTGAAGGGCGCCTTGTGCATACTGCAACCGCCGATATTCCAACTCAACCAGGACAAATAATGATGAATATTTGGCGAAGCCGCGGTGTTGATGGCTGGTTAGGACATCCATCAAATGACGCCTCTACTGTCTCCGCCCGTTACGATCGAATGCTTTATGCCCCATTGTCTGGCAGCGTAACCCCACCAACTCCTCCAACAACCCCAGCCGTGACTCCTCCGAGGCCAGTATCTAGCAACTCGGCTGCTCTTACGGAACAATCACATTTTACTTTTAACGGCGGTAGCGCAACCTTGAGCAATGGAACTTATCATTTTTCAGCCACCAATGCTCGAGACGCCGGCTTGGGAATAGTTTTAAATGCTTCCATAGGGAATCATCGTACTCTCACTTTTGATATTAGAGGGACTGTGACTCGTCGAGGAAGTTACGCTCGGCTAGCAGCTCAAGTCTATCGCTCCGGTGATAACGACTCAACACCTTCTGTTTCACTTGATCCAATCCCCAATTTATCAGCCGGAAACTGGACAACAGCCACCATCCAGCTCCCCACAGATGTGGGTGACCTGGCAAAAGTTCAATTTTTATTAATAACTGACCGTGGAAATGTGGAAGTTGATATCAGAAATTTGCGCGCGGAATAAAAATCAGCGCCGCATAAAATCGAGGATTTTTTTCCTTTATTTTCTCTTTATTTTTCCTTTATTACTTGACAATCACAAGGATCATGTTATTATACATCCATAAGTTGAGACAATATTGTCTTACATAAAGGATGTGTTATGATTAAAGATGAACTTATCGTCCAGTCACGCAGCGAAGGTCTCCCTTTAAAAATTTTGGAAAAAGAGGCCCTGCAGATTTACATCCTGAGCGAATTATTTGCCCTGCCGGAATCAACATTACTGACTTTTCAAGGAGGGACCTGCCTGCGCTTGATTTACAACGGCGCACGCTATTCGGAAGACCTGGATTTTGTAACCACTGCGGATAACAAAAAAATTAATCAACTCATTAATAAAGTACGCCAGGCGCTGGTACGGCTGGAGCCGCTCTTTGGCGGTGAATTTATCATCAAAGAACAAAAAGCCTCGCCAACTTTCTGTCGCTACAGGATCCACAACGAAAAAACCAACTATCATGACTCATTTTTTGTCAGCCTGGAATTTGCCAGGTTTCCAGCCTATACCCTGAATCTCGCCCCCTTGCGCCCGCAAAAAGAACTTCCTGGCCTGCCGTTAACACTTGTTCGAGCAGAAAAGCTGGAGGAACTTTTGGCCGATAAGCTCTGCGCCATTGCCGGCCGGCCTTTTTGCAAAGGACGTGATTACTTTGATCTTTGGCTGCTAAAGCAACAAGGGATTAAACCTGATATTGATTTATTAAAGAAAAAACTTGATAATTATTCCATTCCTCACGCCAATCTCGTCCGTGGCTTGGCACTCGCTTCAGCACAGGAGATCAAAAACGAGATGGAAAGATTTCTGCCCTTAAAATACCGGCAGCAATTTGCCGTCGATAATTACGCCGGTATGTTAAAGGAAGCTCAGGCCCTGATTAAAACTGTATTGCAAGGGTTATGAAAAAATATTTTACTCTTTCTTCCTGGCTGTCGCTTCTGGAAAAGCTGGGCCAGGAAAAACAGAAAATTTTATCCGCCAAAACTTTGCAGCTGGCCAGTGGCTTAAGCCGGACAGCGACATTAAAGGCCATTCAACGCCTGATCCAGCGCAGACAGCTGATTAAACTTTATAATAATTATTACGCCAGCCGGATTTCTCTCCCTACAATTGAAGAGTTCGCTATGTTTTACGGTAAGCCCTGCTACATCTCTTTTGAAAGCGCGCTGGAAGACCGCGGCATAATTTCACAAGCCCCGCTGGTGCTCACTTGCGCGACCACGCGGAAAATAAAAAATCTAAAAACACCGCTAGGGGAAATCGTTTTCCATCATCTTCAACCCCGCCTTTTTCACGGATTTGAAAATGATCGGGGCATCCTGCGCGCGACGGCCGAAAAAGCCCTGCTGGACTATTTGTACATTAATCTTAAAAACAAAAAATATTTGCCGTCTTTGAATGAATTCAATTTTGAGCAATTAAACAAAAAAAAGATCCATAAACTCGCCAAATATTTCCCCCGCAGTGTTAAGACGGCGTTAGCGTCTCATAAAATCTAGATCATTAAGGCTGACGGCTTCAAAACCATCGTCGCGGCTGCGGACTTCCACATGCCGATAGCCTTCTGTGCTGGTAGGAATGTTTCGCTCTTCTTCCACCGACCATTGTTCACAGAGCCCTTCGGGCAATTCTTCCAGATAGCGGGAAGGTTTGAGGAGAACTTCTCCTTCATAACCAGAATAAATTAACGGATATGACAAATAGAGTTCGTCTTTAGCTCGCGTTACCGCCACATAGAAAAGACGACGCTCTTCTTCCATCTCTTCTTCGTTATTAAAACTTAAATATGAAGGGAAACGCCCATCGGCCACCCAGACGACAAAAACAATCTTCCATTCCAACCCTTTCGCTTGATGGACTGTCGACAAAACACACGCTTCCGTCTCCCTCTCCCCACCATCAACAATCTTTTCTGATTCAATTCCGGAAACGAGAGCGAGCGAGCTCAACATTTCTTCCAAATCTTTAAATTGAACAGCATAGCTTCCCAGTTGTTCCAGATCGTCCAACCGTTCCTGATAATTAGGATACTGTTCTCGCAGATAATCCGCATAGCTTGATTCCGCAATCGTTTTGATCATCACCGCTGGCTGGTCGATCTGTGCCAGTAGTTTTTTCAGCAGATCTAAAAAGTCTCTAAAGGCTCCCTCGCCACCCCGGGGAATTACTTTTGTTACCGTTTCCGTAAAGATCGCTTCCACCGGTTTGGGAGTCTGCTGGATTATCTGGAAGATTTTTTCGGCCGTGCGTGGTCCAATACGCGCCAAGAGCTTTAGAATTCTCCCCCACGAAATCTCATCGTTAGGATTATGAAAGATTTTTAAATAGGCCAAAACATCTTTGATGTGCGCCTCTTCAAAAAAGCGGAGCCCGGAACGGATCTCAAAAGGAATCCCCCGCTTGGTCAGTTCCATCTGAATTTCCATCGATTGATAATGGGAGCGGTAAAGCACGGCCATATCGTTTAATGTGTGTCCCTCTTCGCGCAGCTCCAACATCCGCTGGGCGACAAAAGAGGCCTGATCTTGGGTCGTAGAGAGAGGCACAATGACCGGTTTTTGTCCGCTTGGCCGGCGCGCCCGCAATTCCTTATCAAATTTTTCCGTCGCTTGAGAAATAGTTTGATTAGCCAACGCTAAAATTTCCGGCGTGGAGCGATGATTGATTTCCAATTTGTAAACTTTAGCATCGGAATAAACCCTGGGAAATTTTATAATGTTTTGAAAATGGGCCCCGCGGAAAGAGTAGATCGACTGGGAATCGTCACCCACAACCATCAGATTCCTATGCCCCGAAGCCAAGATATCGATAATTTTTGCCTGGATTAAATTGGTATCCTGATATTCGTCGATTAAAACGTGAAGAAATTTTTCACTATACATTCTGGCCACATCAGCATTTTCCGCCAATAGCCGCCACCAGTAAAAAAGTAGATCATCAAAATCCATTAGATTATTTTTTTGTTTCCGCTTCTTGTATAACTCGGCCACCCCTTCGATCTCTTCGCAAAAAGGCTCAAACTGGGCGTAATCTTCAACAATCACGTCGAGGATTGGTTTGTTCTTGTTTAGCGCCAAACCAAAAATTGTCTGTAGATTGTCACCTTTGGGAAACCGGCGCGTCTTCGTATCAATATTCGCTTCGACAACACAGGCCTCGATCAATTCCTTGGCATCGCCGCGGTCCAGAATTGTGTAGTTGGATTGAAAACCAAGTTTAGCGGCATGTCGACGGAGCATTAAATTGCCGACGTGGTGAAAAGTCCCGCCCCAGATACCTTTCACATCCCGTTTCAAGAGCATTTCCACCCGCGAAGTCATCTCTTTGGCCGTTTTGTTGGTAAAAGTTACGAGGAGAATTCGATCGAGCGGCACTCCGCTCTCAACGAGGTAAGCAACGCGATAGGTCACCGTCCGAGTTTTCCCCGAACCAGCGCCGGCAATCACGAGCATCGGTCCGCCAATCGAGGTTACGACCGGCAATTGCTCTTCTGTCAGCTCCGCCGCATAATTAATATCAAATTTTTGTCCGGAATTGAAATGGGTTTTGAGGATGTATTTGTGCGTCATAGGAACGCGTATTATAACACAAGGGGAGAATACCCGTGAAGAGTTGGATTATATTTTAATTTCCAAAAGCCTTTGGATAAAATCACGGCAAGACAGAAAATCAATATTGTCTTCAGCATAAGGATTGGGAGTCCCGCAAATACAAAAGCCTTTAGCAGCAGAATTTTCCGCTAAAAAGCCCTTTAGCCCCTTTAGAGAAGAAAGGGCTGGACGTTGTGAGGCTTTTACCTCAACAGCCAATATCTCGTCATTTTTCTCAATAACAAAATCCACTTCCGCTCCATCAGCTGTACGATAAAAACTTAATTTTGCCTCCAGTTCATGGTAATCTATCGCCGCCCTTAATTCCGTAAAAACCCAATGCTCAAACACCCGACCGTATTCCGTCGATGATTTAATCAGTTCTTTTTGCAAACTTCTCTTTAACACCGTAATAATTCCACAATCGAAAAAATAAAATTTGGGATGAGAAATCAAGCGACGGCGGGCGATTCTTTTGTATGGATAAACCAGGCTGCCAACAAGTGTGTCTTCAAGAATTTGAAAATATTCTTTAATGGTTTTTGAATTGATGCCGATTTCTCTGGCAATTTTTTGAAAATTGAGGATCTGGCCGTTTTCATCAGCCGCCAATTCTAAAAATCTAGTAAAAGCCGGAAGATTTCTGACAAGTGCTTCTTGGGTAATTTCTTCTTTTAAATAGGTTTCTACATATCCCTTTAAAAATCTCATTTTTTCCTGTGGATTATTTTCCAGATAGACTTTTGGCAAAGCGCCGTAATGAAGAATGTCATCGAGGACAAAGAGTTCTTTTAGCTCTGCCTGCACCAAAGGATAAAGATGGACCAGGGCCGCTCTCCCTCCCAAAAGATTAACGCCTCTCCTCCTTAACTTTCTGGCGTTTGATCCGGTCAAAATAAATCGAACATTTTTTTTGCCTTCAATTAATAAATGCACCGAATTCAATAATTCCGGACATTTTTGGATTTCATCAATTACCACTAATGCTCTCTCGTTGGTTAATTTATTTACTTCCTTTATCAATAAAGAAGGATCAGTGGAATATCTAATGAAAGAATCATAATCCAAAAGATTAATAAACAGATCGGGTTTCAGCGTACTTTCTATAAGAAAAGTTTTTCCTGTTTGTCGTGGTCCAAAAAGGAATAAAGAATGCTTAAAATTTAACAAATTCAGTATTCTCGTAATCATAACTCAATTTTACGCCTATTTTCCCGCTTGTCAAGTATAAAAATTAAATAACTGCGATATTAAGCGTTATTCTTGCAAGAATTGGCACGAAAAGTCCATCAAATAATCTCCAAACTAATATCTAACGCCGGCGACGAATGGGTTAGAGCGCCAACGGAAATGAAGTTAACGCCGGTTTTAGCGATCGCGGTGACGTTATTCAAATTAATTCCGCCAGAAGCTTCGGTTTCGATTTTTGCCGCACGGCATAATTTAACTGCTTGCTTCATCTTCACCAAGTTCATATTATCAAGCAGAATTCGGTCAGCTTTTCCGGAAATCGCGTCTTTAACTTCTTTTAACGTCCTTGTTTCAATTTCAATAGTAATTCCTTCATTTGTCATTTGTTCCAACGCTTCCCTAACCCCTCCCGCCACCACAATATGATTGTCTTTGATTAGAATAGCATCATATAATCCCAGACGATGATTGGTTCCGCCGCCGCAGGCAACCGCGTATTTCTCGAGCAAGCGTAGACCTGGGGTCGTTTTACGCGTATCTAATAATTTCACATTAGTTTTGGGTTTTGATATTTGAGTTTTGAATTTACTCGTCAGCGTCGCAATCCCTGACAAACGCTGCAGAAAGTTTAACGCCACCCTCTCCCCTGTCAGAATTGCCCGTGTCGGTCCTTCCAATATCGCAATGACTTTTCCTTTTTTAACTTGAGCGCCATCTTTAACTTTGGCCGTAAATTTTATTTTAGAATTAAGTTGTTGAAAAACCGTTTTTGCAATCGGCAGCCCAGCAATAACTCCGTCTGATTTAGCCAAGATAATGGCCTTGGACCGAGAAGCTGACGGCACAATGGCCTCCGTGGTGATATCACCTGACCCAATATCTTCTATAAGAGCTAGTCGAACTAATTCAGTCACAAAGTTATTGGTCATCTTAATATTACCCAAACTAAATAATAGTAGACCACCGGCGCGGTAAAAATAAAGCTGTCCATCCGGTCAAGAATTCCGCCGTGACCTGGTAAAAGCTGTGACGCATCCTTAACGCCAACATCGCGCTTGATTAAAGACTCAACCAGATCGCTTAACTGGGCGACGATCCCAATAATCCCGCCTAAGATCAAAGAATGCATCTGGTCAAAACCGGCATAATAACCAAAAATCCAGGCGGCAATGATGCAAAAAATAAATCCGGCGATCGCTCCCTCCACGCTCTTATTCGGAGAAACTGAAGGGAAAAGCTTGCGCCGTCCCAGTTTTGAGCCGACGACATAAGCGACAATATCCAGCGCCCAGATCGTCGCCATCAAAAATAATAAATAACCGCCGTGTGGTGTTAAGGCCTGGATAAACAAGAAATAGCTGAAAAACCAGCCGATATAAATCATGCCTAATAAAGTGACCGCGATATCAACAATTGCTTCTTTAGGGCGTTCAAGAAATAATGTGGCGATCATTGTTACCAGCGCGGCGCCGGTCAGAATAGCGGAATGGGTCGGTTCCCAATATCGATTCAGACCGTAATACGCGAAAATGATAAAAAAGGCCGTAAAGAAATTCCCCACCCAGTAAGCCGGGTGGAATTCTTTGCGCGCCATGAGATTATAAAACTCATTGATGGAAATTAGGCCGAGAAGCAAAACCAAGGCGAGGGAAAAAAGCCCCCCGAGATAAACCGCCGCCACAATCAGCGGAATAAAAATTAATGCGGTCACCGCCCTAACCAGCATTGACTTGCTCCTTGGTCATCCCATATTTCCTGGTCCGTTTTTTATAATCCTCAACCGCGGCCAACAATTGTTCCCGTCTAAAGTCCGGCCAAAACGTCGGCGTCACATAGATTTCCGCGTAAGCAATTTGCCAGAGGAGAAAATTAGAAACTCGCATTTCATTAGCGGTGCGAATTAAAAGATCGGGATCAGGCAGCCCTTTAGTGTATAAATAATTGGAAATTGTCGGTTCATCGATATTACCCGCATTTAAATGCGGAGTGTCAGCCAAGATTGATCTGAAAGCATCCACCAGTTCCGCTCGTCCACCGTAATTAACCATAACATTCAAAGTGATTCGGTTGTTCATTTTCGTCTTTTCCATAGCTTGTTTCATCCTTTGCTGCAGCTCGCTGGAAAAACTAGACAAGCGGCCGAGAAAATTGAGTTTAACCTGGTTGTGCATCAGTTCAGGCATCTCATCTTCAATGCTTTGCGCGAGGAGGTCCATCAGAAAATCAACTTCTTCCTGGGGGCGAAGCCAGTTCTCCGTAGAAAAAGCGTAAACGGTCAGATATTTGACACCGATCTCGGCGCAGACTTTCAAAACTTCGCGCAAAGAATTGGCGCCTTCGCGATGTCCGGCAATGCGCGGCAATCCCTTAGCCTGCGCCCAGCGGCCGTTGCCGTCCATTATGATTGCGATGTGTTGGGGTCCCTTCCTTAAAACCATTAATTAAATCCTAAGTCCTAAATCCTAAATCCTAAACAATTACAAAATACTAAATCCTAAACGTTTCGGATTTGAGATTTTGTATTTAGGATTTGTTTAGCATTTAGAGTTTAGTATTTAGGATTTGAGGTTAGACTTCCATTATCTCTTTCTCTTTTGCCGCCAGCAATTTATCGGCTTCTGCGCAAAAATGGTCGGTAAATTCTTGGATTTTCCTGTCCAGATTTTTCTCTTCATCTTCAGTCAGTTTTTTATCGCTTTTCTGTTTCTTCAAGGCGTCAATAGCTTCGCGCCGCGTGTTGCGGACAGAAATTTTTGTTTCTTCCGCCTCTTTTTTGATTACTTTGACCATTTCTCTGCGCCGTTCCTCCGACATTTCCGGCAAGGCCAAACGGATAACGTTGGTTTCGCGCTTAGGATTAATTCCCAGATCAGAAGTTTGGATCGCCTTTTCTATTGCCGCTGACGTCCCCTTATCAAAAGGGGTTATTAATAACTGCCGCGGCTCCGGCACTGAAATTGTCGCCAATTGTTTTAAAGGCATCGTCGCCCCATAATATTCAACCTTAATATGATCGAGTATCGCGGGATTTGCCCGGCCGGTCCTGATCGTCACAAAATTGCTTTTCAAAGCCTCGAGCGCTTTCTTCATCCCTGCTTCGCTTTCTTTGATCGCGTCCTGCATTTTTCCCTCCTTATTCTCCGTCGACAATCGTGCCGACATTCTTTCCCAGAACAGCTTTTTTAATATTGCCCGTTTTAGTTAAATCGAAAACAATGATCGGTATTTTGTTGTCCATACATAATGAAGCCGCCGTAAAATCCATAACCTTTAACCGGCGCTGGATAACTTTCATGTGAGAAATTTTGTTGAATTTCTTAGCGTCAGGATAAAGCAGCGGATCTTTATCATAAACCCCGCCGACTTTGGTCGCTTTTAATATTACATTGATGTTGAGCTCCGCCGCCCGCAGAGCCGCCGTTGTATCTGTTGAAAAAAATGGGTTGCCTGTCCCAGCCGCTAGAATAACGATCCGGCCTTTTTCCATATGGCGGAGGGCGCGGCGGCGGATAAACGGTTCGGCGATCGAGCGCATTTCGATTGCAGTTTGAACACGGGACGGAACGCCGCTTTGCTCCAACGCATCCTGCAAGGCCAGGGAATTAATAACCGTAGCCAACATTCCCATGTAGTCGCCTGTGGCGCGATCAATGCCCTTTACCGCCCCAGCCACACCGCGAAAAATGTTGCCGCCGCCGACGACAATAGCAATATCAATTCCCAATTGTTTAACGCTTTTGATCTCAGCCGCGAACAGGCGTAAAAGAGCCAAATCAATGCCATGCTTTTGTTTGCCTCCAAAGACTTCGCCCGAGAGCTTTAAGAGGATACGTTTATATTTTGCCATTGACCCTTGTCCTTCAATAAAAAATATACTATAATTCACGACAAATGTCTATATTATTTCCCTATTTTGAGCTGGTCGCCTCTCTTTTCATTCTGTTGCTCTGTTTTCAAATTTTTACGCGGCATTATGAAAACAAACTGGCTCGTTTCTTTGCCTTGTTCGCTTTCATCGGTTTCCTGGCTACAATATTAGAATATTCTTCTCGAATTGCTTTTACTCTTGAATTCGCCAGTGGTTTGCATTGTCTCTCGACAATATTATGGACGTTTCTCTTCCCCCTCTTCGCTAATTTTTCTTTTCTGTTCGCCAAAAAAGATAAATTTTTGGCCTCTCCATGGTCCAAAGTTTTCCTTTATTTACCGGCAATAATTTTAACAATTTTACTGGGTTTCCCCGCGCTTCTTTTCCAGCGTTACGAAATTTGGTCAATTGGCATTGTCAGCCAACCAACGCCATTATATTGGCTTTTTACCCTTCATGGGTTATTTTTTGGTTTGCTTGGCATCATGACTCTTTTTCAAATTGGTTTTAACGCCGCGCAAAAAACTGTCCGCTCTCAAGCCTTATTAATCGCCATTGGCTCTATTTTGCCGCTGACTATTGGCGTTATTAATGATGAAATACTCCCTCTTGTTTTAGGCCAGCGCATCACTGCGCCAACAGCTATTTTCGGTTTGGCAATCATGAACTTTTTTATTTTTCTGGCCATGCGCCGTTATAGCCTTTTCGCCGTCTCCCCCTCTTTTGCCGCCGATGTCATTATTGAGACCATGCCGGACGCCCTCCTCGCCACCGATCTGGAAGGCCGCATCTTATTTGCCAATGAGGAGGCAGTTCGCTTATTTCATGGCAAATGCGATAAATTAATTGGCTATGAATTTTGCCAGCTTTTTAAAGACAAGAAAAAATACGAACAGCTTTATGACGAAGTTGTTTTGAGAAAGAAAGAGATTCTGCGTTTTGAGGCGGATTTAGTCGATCCGAAAGGCGAACTTTTACCCTCTTTGATCAACGCCAATCTACTGCGTGATAAGGTCATCGGTGACATGCTGGGGATTATTTTTGTGGTGCGGGATATTCGGAGCTAAAACCTATTATCTTAAAAGAAGTAGAATATGCCTAGATGGTTTCTGATTAATCAAATAAATTAATTCTGTTTGGATTGCTTTTTTTCTGTCTTTTCTGCCATGCAAAGAAATTCATTTTAAAGGCAAAAAAGATAAGCCAATAAACAGCGGACAAAAAATGACCTTATTTCAAAATAAATATCGAAAAGAATCAACAAGATTGCCGAATTGGGATTATTCCGATCCAGGTGCATATTTTGTAACAATCTGCTCCAAAGATCGATTATGTTGTTTGTCAGATATTAAAGATGGCAAAATTAAACTATCAAAAATCGGGAACATTGTTCAAGAAGAATGGCATAAAACCGAAAAGATACGATCAAATATTAAATTGGATATCTACGCCATTATGCCTAATCATTTTCACGGAATTATCATTATTACCGAAAACCAAAACATTACCGTAGAAACGACCCGACGGGTCGTTTCTACGACATTAAAACCAAATTCCTTGGGATCAATTATTGGACAATTTAAATCCATCTGTACAAAACGAATATGGGCGGAAGGATTTGCTGATTTTGCCTGGCAATCCAGATTCTATGAATCCATTATCCGAAATGAAATTCAATTTGAAAAGATACGAAAATACATTGAGAATAATCCTTATAATTGGGAATTCGACAAAAATAATCCAAGAAAAACAAAATAATGAAATACCCCAACCCCTTTGATGTCATTGTCATTGGCGCCGGGCATGCGGGAATAGAAGCCGCCCTGGCCGCGGCGCGTTTGGGCTGTCAGACGCTTTTGCTGACCATGAACCTCGATACCGTCGGTTTCATGTCATGCAATCCGGCCATCGGCGGCCCCGCTAAAAGCCAATTAGTGCGCGAAGTCGATGCCTTGGGCGGCCAAATGGGAATCGCCGCCGACCTAACCTTTCTGCAGATGAAAACCCTGAACACCAACAAAGGTCCCGCTGTCCATGCCTTGCGCGCCCAATCAGATCGCCTGGAATATCACCAGGTAATGAAGAATATTCTGGAAGAACAAGTCAACCTGGAGTTAAAACAGGGAGTCGTCGAAGAAATTATAGTCTCTGGCAATAATGAAGTTCAAGGGGTACGGACCAGCCTCGAAACAATTTACGAGACTGAAACTATCATCATCACGACTGGAACATTCTTGAACGGCATAATTCACGTCGGCATGGTCCATCAGGAAGCTGGACGCGCGGGCGAATTTCCTGCCAAGAGATTATCAGAAAGCTTAAAAAAAATTGGCTTGCGGTTGGGACGGTTAAAAACCGGAACGCCGGCTCGCTTAAACAAACGCTCCATCGATTTTAGCAAGATGGCCGTCCAGCCTGGCGATGAACAATTACGTTTTTTTTCTTTCGTTTGGGAATATAAACAATATGGATTATCAAATGTACCAGATAATCAGAATATTAAACTACCTCAAGTCTCCTGTCACTTAACCTGGACCAATCCAGAAACTCATCGGATTATTAAAGAGAATCTTGATCGCTCACCCCTTTTCTCCGGCAAAATTCAAGGGGTTGGGCCCCGCTATTGCCCGTCAATTGAAGATAAGGTCGTCCGTTTCCCGGAAAAAGAGAGCCATCAGTGTTTTATCGAACCGACCGGACGCAATACTTTAGAAATGTACGCGCAAGGCTTAAGTACGAGTTTGCCCGCCGATGTTCAACTCGCTTTTTTACAAACGATGCCCGGGCTGGAAAACGTTGAGATCCTCCGTCCCGGCTACGCCGTGGAATATGATTACGTTCCGCCGGCCCAATTAACCTTAACCCTCGAGACTCGCACCATTCCTGGCCTTTTCTGCGCCGGGCAGATTAATGGGACTTCAGGTTATGAGGAGGCGGCGGCGCAGGGACTGGTAGCCGGGATAAACGCGACCAAAAAAGTTAAAAACCTGCCGTCCATACATTTTGGCCGTGAAGAAAGTTATATCGGGACGCTAATTGATGATTTAATAACCAAAGAAATTAACGAGCCGTACAGAATGTTAACTTCACGTTCAGAATATCGTCTGATTTTGCGCCAGGATAATGCCGATTTGCGTTTGACGGAAAAAGGTTTTGAGGCGGGATTAATTTCTACAGAGCGTCACGAAACTTTCTTAAAGAAAAAAGCGGCCATTGAGAAAGAAGAACTTCTATCGCCAGAAATCGTCGAACAAATTGCCATCACAAAAAAATATGAGGGTTATATTAAACGACAGTTGGAACAGATTGCCCGGTTTAAAAAAATGGAGGAGAGAAGAATTCCTCCAGATCTTGATTTTTCCTCTCTGCATGGACTATCGGCGGAAGCCAGGCAAAAATTAGCGAATATTCGTCCAACATCTGTCGGACAAGCGTCTCGAATTGCCGGCGTTTCTCCGGCTGATATTGCGGTATTATTGATATCCCTGCGGACGAAGATTTAATCGTTCGATATTAAAGCCACGTTATTCCCTGCTGGTTTAGCCAGTTGCGGCGGGGTAAAAATGCGGACACGGGCAACTTCATCAAATGTATAACGAAGGTTGACATAATAATGTTTGTAGGGCGGCACTCCTTTATAAACATAGAGAAAATCCCAAAGATTCCTGGTGCGGCGGTATTTCTGGTAATATTTGGCGGTCCCAACTAACTTCGAGGTAGCATGAATATTATGGTAAATGGAGCTAAACCGGGTCACGCCATTACGATGTCCGGTCAAATTTTTGGCCTGTTTAGGAAATTTTTTGCCAAATGAGCTCTCCGCGCCGGCGATGGCCACATAAAGCCGATAATCGATGCCAAATTTATCGGCACAATAGACAATTTCGTGCTCATGGCCGCGCAAGGGGCTCCAGGGGAAGCGGGCCAAAAACTTCTCTAATTTCATTACCCGAGCGTCTTCGGCTCCAGCCAGAGTAAAGCCGTAGAACAAAATTAGACACATTATTATGATTTTTTTTACCATCGAGATTCTCCTTAAAAGAAATGAGCGGTAGAGTAAGCGAGTTAGAAGTGTTGAAACCTATTTAACTGTAGTGAAACTTTTTTTGTATAGTATAATTATACCATGAATCCCCTGTCTTGTGAAGCCCCAACGATTATTTTAGCCTCAGCTTCTCCCCGCAGAGAGCAGTTGTTAATGCAGCTTTGCCCTCACTTTAAGGTCATCCCCAGTCAAGTGGACGAATCCAAGCTAAAAGCTAAAACACCCGAAGCCTTCGTTGTCAAAGCCGCCCTCGCCAAGGCCAATGACGTGGCTCGCCTGAATCCTAATAGCCTAGTCATCGGGGCTGACACAATTGTCGTTTTGGGGAGAAAGATTCTGGGTAAACCCAAGGATGAAAAACACGCTTTGACCATGCTTAAAAGTCTAACCGGGCGCTGGCATAAAGTAATTACCGGTTTAGCAATCGTTAATAGCGCCACAGGCCAAACCAAAACAGCCTCTGTTGCAACTCAAGTAAAAATGAAAATGGTCAGTTTGGCAGTTATTAAAGAGTATGTCGACTCTGGCCGGCCATTAGATAAAGCCGGCGGCTATGGGATCCAGGAAATTGAAAGCACCTTTATTGAAAAGATTGTTGGCGATTATGATAATGTAGTGGGTCTGCCGGTGAAGCGATTGAAACAATTATTAGAATACAAATTCAACTAGTCGCAACGCTCTGGAATTTCATACTATATTTAGTATTATTTACCTGACCAAATCATATTAAAAACCAGGATGACGATTTGTGATAAAATTAGTGACATATGGCCT
>JACRKQ010000078.1 GCA_016219705.1 Candidatus Saganbacteria bacterium
GATCTTTTTCGGTTATCTCGCGCCCGCGTGATTTTAGAATCACTTTGCTCATGGATATATTTGTAGCACATTTTTTGCGTGGACGCCAGCACTTTTTTTGAAAGGAGGTTTGAATGTCTTTTTACCGAGCTAAACTATTACAATTAATCCAACCATTGATTACTGCCTTGGACAAAAATCGTTAATTGGCCTGACCGTAACACGTTCCTTTCCCCTCTTCCGGCATTGACAATCAACTGATAATAGTTTACAATTATCGCAACCATGAAACAGTTAAACGAAATGCACGCGGAAGTCTGCAAAACTCTGGCCAACCCCAAACGAATTGAAATAATCAACCTGCTGGGGAATAAGGAACTTCCAGTTTCAAAGCTTTTGCAAAAAACAGGCCTCTTAAAAGCCAATCTTTCCCAGCATTTATCCGTCATGCGCACTAAAGGGATTATAAAAGCCCGTAAAGAAGGATTAACGGTTTATTATCGCATCGCTAATCTGAAAATTATTAAAGCGTGCGATTTAATGCGGGAAGTTTTGTTTGAATTAACCAATAAGAAACAGGCGGATCTAAACAAATGGAAAAAGAAGCAGTAGCTAATATTGCCAGGCAATTATATCTTGAAGAGGGTTATAGCTGTTCAACCAGCCTGCTCCTCGCGTTAAAAAAAGCCGGGATAGATATTCCCGACTCTATAATTTTATCTGTGGCCGGACTTAGAAGCGGGATCGGGGGAGCGGGCTGCGTCTGCGGGGCATTAATGGCTTCGGTCTTAACAGTTGGCTATTTGTATGGCAAAACTGATGAGAAGAAAGCCAGTAAACTATCGGCAAATCTACATAATAAATTCAAAGAACAATTCAAAAGCACCTGTTGCCGGGTTTTAACTAGAAAATACAGCGATTTTAAAAGCCTGGAAAGAAAAGAACATTGCGCTGGATTAGTAGAGTTTATGATTTTAGAACTGCAAAAAAT
Source organism: Candidatus Saganbacteria bacterium (assembly GCA_016219705.1). Taxonomy (GTDB): domain Bacteria; phylum Margulisbacteria; class WOR-1; order O2-12-FULL-45-9; family O2-12-FULL-45-9; genus JACRKQ01. Next base: position 971 of record JACRKQ010000078.1, read on the forward strand.
AGAGGGGTAAAAGATGGGCAAAACTATTTTGATTTTGGGTGGCGGAGCCGGCGGTCTGGTAGCGGCAAACAAGCTGCGCAAGAAATTAAATGATGAGCATAAAATTGTCCTGATCGACCAAAATGATTTTCAACTGTACTACCCTTCCCTGTTTTGGATCCTTGAGGGAACCAGGACGTCGGAACAGATCTCAAAAAAGCTCAATGGCATTAGTAAAAAAGGGATCGAATTTCATCAAGAAAAAATCACAAAAATAGATGTTATAACCAAGCAAGTTGAAGCAGGAGAAAACATCCATTCTTATGACTATCTGATTATCGCCCTGGGAGCCAAGCTGAATTATGAGGCCGTTCCAGGAATAGGCCCGAAAAACTGCCTCTATGTTCTCCCAGGGATTTTAAATCTCCGTGAGCAATTGAAAACTTTTTCTGGTGGAAAAGTTTATCTGGTGGTTTCCAGTGTTCCTTTTCGCTGCCCCGCGGCTCCTTATGAGGCGGCTCTACTTTTAGACGATTATTTCAGGCAGAGAGGAATAAGAGATAAAGTCGATCTTCGGCTTTTTACCGCGGAGGCCCAGCCTATGCCTGTTGCTGGACCTAAGATTGGCACATTGGTGAGAAAAATAATCGAGGGCCAGGGAGTAAAATATCATCCAACAGTAAAGTTAGCATCAGTTGATAATCAAAATAGAAAAATATTTTTTGACAATGGAGATAATTTCGATTTCGATCTACTGGCAATCGTTCCTCCTCATAATGCTCCAGAAGCGGTAAGAGATGCCGGGCTGCTGGGAGATAATGGTTGGGTCTTGGTTAATCCTGCTATAATGGAAACAAAATATCCGGAGGTCTTTGCGATTGGGGATATTACCGGTATCAAGCTTCCCAGCGGGAAACCTTTGCCCAAAGCCGGCGTTTTTGCGCATTTTGAGGCCGAGGTTGTAGCCGAGAGAATCGCCGCCGAGATCGAAGGAAAAAAACCGGTTGCGAAGTTTACTGGCTGGGGCTCTTGCTTTCTTGAGATTGGCGGCGGTAAAGCAGGCCTGGCTTTTGGTAATTTCTATGCGAATCCCGATCCTAAAGTTATTATGTTGCCGCCAATGAAGCTTTGGCATTGGGTAAAAATCATTTTTGAAAAATGGTGGTTTTGGAAATGGTTTTAGCTGTAATAATGATTTTTTGTCGCGGTGACCTAATATAACGCCAGCTCAAACACCAGCGCCTGCCGCGTGTGCGGTTTTAAGCTCGCCACAATTCGTCCATAGGGATCGATGATCGCGGTCAGACCGGAATTTCCCGCCTGCACAAAATAGCGACGATTTTCGATCGCCCGGAAAATTCCCGCATTAAGATGAAAATAAATCGCCGACGAATCGGCAAACCAGGCGTCATTGGTGACCAGCAAAATAAAATCTGTCTCCGGCTTGACCCTCGCCTTCATGACATCAGGAAAAATCGACTCAAAACAGATGGCCGCCGCGAGATTAAAAGGCCCGAATTTTAGCGGTTGGGGCGGCTGGTCGCAGCTGAATTCTTCGTCAAAATAGCCTGTCTTTTTTAACCAAGGATAAAGCAGCGGACGCAGCGGCAGATATTCGCCGAAAGGGACGAGACGCTGTTTATCATAACGCGCCGCCACCCGCCCGTCCGGTGAAATTACCGCCAGAGAATTATACGCTTTACTGCCCATGGAATAAGGCATCCCCAGAACCAGCCAAGCGTGAGACTGCCTGGCTAAATTTTGCAAACGGCTAAAAATTTGCGGATCATTCAAAGCAAAGGTAAAAATAGCGGTCTCCGGCCAGACAATAATAGCCGGCTGTTCCGCCGTAACCTGCAAGGTCAATTGCTCGTGTAGGGCGATGATCTCTTGTATCTTAGCCGGATTCATCCGATCCCTCTGGTCGACATTGGTCTGCAGGAGGGCGATCTTAATTGCTTTGGCCGTAACGGGAGGCTTTTGGTTGAGGACAAAATTACCGTAAGCCACACTCATTGAAACCAAGAGAATCGCAACAATTAAAAAATGCCAATTGCGCCGGTTAAGCCAAAAGTAGAACAAAGCGGCATTAAATAATATCACCAGGAAACTTACGCCGTAAACCGAAACCAAATTAGCAATCTGAATTAGCGATAAAATAGAGACCTGGGAATAACCGACGTCGCCAGCGGTCAGGCCTAAAGGACCGAAAGCGCGCAGCCATTCAATCATTACCCAAATCAGCGCCGCCAGTAAAGGGAAAAGACGCGTCTGCAATTTCATTAGCCAATAACCTGCCCAGCAGAATAAGACAAAAAATAAAGTCTGGAAAATCGTCAGCGCCAGCCAGCCTAAAATAATCCAGGCGCCGGCAAAACGCCATAGGGTAAAAAGCCAGAACAAGTTTAAGACAAAAAATGTCCCGCCAAAATTTATCCCGCACCAGACGGCTTGAGATTGGCTCCTGGCTTTATTCAGGGCAAAAAAAAGCGGCAGCATAGCGGCCCAGGCCAACCAGAAAAAATTAAATTTTGGAAAAGATAAGGCTAAAAGCAAACCGGAGAAAATCGGCAAAATCCAGGATTGAATCCCCATGATTATTGAACCGCCACCCGGCACTCAATGACATCCTGATTGGCCGGCAGAGCGTCATTGCTCTCGTCATTAACTGTCACAATGGAACCGGCGATTTTACTGATCCGGTTCCCTGTCGAAGGAAGATGGTCCGCCGGCTCTTTGGGCGCTCCCACCGGCCAGGGGACTGTGACAAAATCAAAATATATATAATCGGGAAGAGCCGCAAAGACCCGGTTGAGACGGAAAGAAAAATGGAGTTTGGTCGTTGCCTCCCCACCCTCCGCCAGCGCCTCCCTCGTCAGCGCCTGATTCAAACTAAACGGGCCTTTCGCTAGGAAATAACCGTTAGCGTCTAAAACAACATAACCAGACCAGGTGGTAAAGAAACGGCTGAAATAGGCTTCGCGGGAGCCGATTTGCGGCGTCATATCCGGTTCGATAAATTCCGGGGTGGCGGAAATTAAATAAGGTTCGGGCAGCGGCAGCTGGTAACTGCCATTGTCGCTTAAAACAAGGAAATAGCGCGTGTTGGCAAGATCAACCGTACCCCGCAGGGTGACATCCACAATTATCTGGTCGCCATAGGCAACGATCGGGGTAACTGTGCGCGCACAGCCCGTCAACAAAATGACAAATGTCAAATAAATCAAGAAAAATCCTAATTTCCTAAATCCTAAATCCGAATGATGCCTCCTTGTTCGGATTTTCGGATTTCGGATTTGATTGGATGATTTATTATGATTTTGAATTTGTTTAGAGTTTAGAATTTCGAATTTAGAGTTTATCATTTTAGTATCGTTGTACCGCCCCTTCCGGCTTTAATTCACGCAAGCTTTTTTCCAAAGTGTCAAAATAAAAACCGCGGCCGCTTGATACTCCAACCGGCTCATCCGGCAAGGCGTTCAGGCTCATGGTAAAACTAAATTCTTTCCGGTAATCGTTATACGTGTAAATCAAACGCCAGCAATGCAGTTCTTTGACCGCCATTATATCACGCACTTTAAATTCTTTGGTGTTAGTATCAAGTATCTGGTTGAAGATCAAATGCCATTGGTTTGGCTCCCCGGCCAGGATAAAAAGATCATGGTTAAAACTCGCGGCTTTTAGGTCCCCATTATTTAAATCAGAAACAGCGGAAAAGCGGGTGGTTAAAAAATTAAACGGCGTCAGGGCGAGATTATTAATAAAGTCGCGGTATTGCCGCTGTTCTATGCTCCAGCCGGTGCTGGCATCCCAGGTCAGCCATTTTGCCGGCCGCAGCATCAAGCCGCCCATGACATCAGACCATTGGCGCGCTTGCCAATTATAGCCGCTGTCAATTGTCAGGCGAAAGCGGTCGAGATAATAAAAAATTAATCTATCAGAGGCGTTATGATAACGACTGCCTAATTGGTCAAAAAGAAAAGGTGAATTACCGTCGCTGATCGCTTTTTGGTAACTGATTTCATGGCGAAAAGAACTTCCCAGATCAGTCTGCAAGCGCAGGCTTTCGCGGTAATTATAGAGCGCGTCTCCAGGCCCGTAAAGGATTTGGTCGAGTCCAGCTCCCATCCCCAAAATCGTCCCAAAGCCTAAAGAAAAACTGCGGTCCAAGTCCAGCGCCGCCTGGTAGCGCTGGGTGGAGAAATTTCGATTGCCGGCCAGTTCGGGGACAAAACGCACTTCACGATAAAAACCATATTTGAGGCGGGGCTGCAGCCGGAAAATTTTCAGGTCGAGCGCATCAGGGGAAATTTCCAGTTCCGGTTGTTTTTCCAAGTACTGATAATTATTATCGCCGGTATAAGCATCGCCATCTAAATCTAAATACCAATTTTCGTTTATCCGCCAGGAAAAATTTTTTCCCCGCCCGCTTAACTCCACCACCGGCTCCAGCCGTTGGTCGCCAATCATTCCCTCCCCCGCCACATTATTATAATAATTAGCCCGGGTATCGAAATTAATCCCGGACCACAGGAGGCGATGGTGGCTGAAACGTTGTGATGACCGGAGCCAATTCGGCGCTTTAGTCAAATATTCATAATTAAAATTATAATTTGTCGCCGTGTCGCCGCGCGCTTGAGCCAGATCAAGATTATATCTTTTATAAAAGGCCTGCCGGTCATCAAAGGTATTAAGGTTCAGGTCGAGCCTGGCCTGATCGCGGTACTGCAGGCCCAAACCGAATTCTGTCTGGTCTTTCCGACTGTAAGGGATAAGGTAAGTTGCCGTATATCTATGGTTAAAGTTCAATTTTGTCCAGGGAGTAATCTGTTTGCTGTGACTGATCCGGCTGACCCAATCTGTCAGCTTAGTATCCTGCTCATCGAGATGATAGAGATAAAGGGCCCCCGCCCCCAACCCCAATAAATCATAATTCAACTGTGTTCCCTGGCCAAAACCCTTTTTCTCCATCAGATCAAGGTAAAGAATGCCCAGGGGATACCCCCAGGTCGATTTGAGATAATCGCCTTCTGTCTCATTATGGCCAAAAGACCAGTTGCGTTTTTCTTTTTGACCTAAATCATAGTAGAGCAGCGGCAGCCATAAGACCGGTACAGCGCCGACATAAAGGGTGGAATTATAGCCTAAAACTTTATCATCAGGATAATATTCCACTCTGTCCGCCAGTAAATAATAATGGGGCGTAGTCCTTTCACATGTCGACAAAGACCCTTTTTGTCCCAGCAATTTTTTTTTCTGATCATTAAGGCTGGCCGCCGTCAAAAACAGGGGCCCGCGCATACGTTTAGGATTCGTCCGGGCGCGAAAATCGGTAAAATTAGCCTTTTGGTTGTCAATGTTATAAATAAGGGCGGCGGCATTTGCCTTATACTGGCTGTCCAGCAAGCGGACGTGCCCGTCTGCTGTCGCAATATTGGTCGCCGAATCCATAACCAGATGGTCGGCAAAGATTGTGGCCTCTTTAAATTTTACTTCAACCGAGCCAGTAGCTTCGATAATCGACGTCCCTTCAATAAACTTGAGCTTGTCGGCTTTAAGATTAACAGGGATCTCTTCCGCCCATAACGCCAGCGATAAAGAAAATAGACAAAAGATCACCGCGGCCGTCTGCCTGTTCATGCCGCTTTAGCTGGCGGCTGTTTAAATCGCAAACGGTCTTCAAAAATTTCCGCCAGGATGCCAAACTTCCCCGGCTGACGGTAGAGCTCTAAAGCCCGGCGGATATTTTTTTGGGCATAAAAAGCATCGCCGAGATTGAGACAGATCGCTGGATTCTCCGGATCAACAGCATAAGCTTTTTCTAATTCCTGGACGGCCGGTCCGGGCTGCGCCAGCAGAAGGGTTACCAATCCTAAATTATTGTGTAAAACGGCAGCGGACGGCTCAATCTTTAGCGCTTCTTCCAATCTTACTTTTGCTTCCCGCAATTTTCCGTCGGAAACCAGACAAACCGCGAGATTATTCAAAGCGGTCGCGAACCCGACATCCAGTTGGACCGCCAGCTGGAATTCTTCCAGCGCCGCAGAAACCATCCCTTTTAAGTAGAAATCAAAACCGGCTGCGTTATGATTATGGCCAAAAGACAGGCTCACATCTTCTTTTCGGCTGATTTTATTGTTCTGCGCTTCTCTGCCCCAAAAAACCACAATCTTTTTGCTCTCCGGCTGCGACATAGCCATTATCAAGGCTTTGGTTTGCATACTTTTTAAGCTGGCGCTTTTAAGATATTTCACCCGCCGCCGCAGATCGGCAAAGTCGATATCTTCCTGGAGCAGTTCTTCGTAAATTTTTAGCGCCGGACTAGCCAGCCCCTGCGCTTCATAAACTGTCCCGAGGTTAAAACGGATCTGGCGCCCCAATTCCGCTTGTTCCGGCGGCAAAAGGTCCAGCCCGCGACTGAATTGCGCCGCCGCTAAATCATAGCGTCCTTCACTGCGGTAAAGACAACCTAAAAGGCCAACGACCGATAATATTTTTGACTCATCTTTGGCCGCCGCCTGCAATTCTCTGATCGCCGCCTCCGCCTGGCGTTGTTGTAAAAATAATTTGGCCAGGTCAAGATGTAAAGATTGTTTCCAGGGGTCAGCGGCAATCTTGTTTCTGGCCTGTTCAACTGCCGCCGCCAGCTCGCGCTCTTTGGCCGCCTGATAGCCTGCCTGGGCTTGCAGATTAAAGGGATCAAGCGCCAAAGCCTGCGCTAAAACACCGACCGCCTTGCGGTCCAATTTAAGTTGAAAGTAGGCGTCACCTAACAGGCTGTAAGCCGCGGCAAAATTTTTGTCGTCAGCAATAAGATTCTCCGCCTCTACCGCCGCCTTCTGCGCGTCATCAGCCGCCAGGTGCGCCCGACCCAGAATGAGGCGGGCCTGCCTGCCGACCGTGCTTGCCGGCAGGCAGGTAGGCATGGCCGCCAATAATTGCGGCTGGTTCTTAATAATTTCGCGGCAGCGCTTGATAACAGTCTCCGCCGTCTCCGGATCAGCCCGGAGCATAAATTCATATTGGTCCAGAACTTCATCAAGCCGGCCCCGGCTTAAATATATTTCGGCCAGGTAAGTGCGGGCCAGCAGCTGTTCGGGACACTCTGCCAGTATCTCCTGATAACCGGCCATGACCGCGTCAAAAAATTCTGGTTTGTTCTTCCCAACAATTGTTGGGTTGACCAGATCATGATATAGTTCGATCGCTTCACTGAAATTTCCCTGGCGCCGCAAAACTTCCGCCAGGGCCAAAGTTGCTTGAGGATGTCCGGGATAACTGCGCAGCAGCCCGCGCAGTTTGGTTAATATGCTGTCCAGCTTCAAGCGGTCAAGGCGGATAATCTCCAAATATTTGGCGACAGCCAATTCCGGCTTCAGCGAACGAAGATAGACATTAGCCAGGATCTCACGGATAAAAACATTTCCCTCTTCTTTTCCTAAAAGACCCTCAAGCCGCTGGATCACTTCCCGGCTGACTTCGGGATCGTCAGAAAACATCGCCTGGAATTTTTCAGCGGCATAATTGTATAACTCCGTGCGCGTGTATAATTCACCGAGAGTCCGCAGGATCTGTTTATCGTTCGGTTTATAAATTAAAGCTTCGTTATAAAATTTTATGGCGTCATTCAACCGGCCTTTTTCGAGATAAGCGTTGGCCAGGATTTCCACCAGTGAAACATCTTTGAGACCAGTGCCGAGTGAACGCTCCAGGAGGGCGATGACCGCATCGACATCTCCCTGCTTAATAAATATCCTGCCCAGGACATTATAAATTTCTACATTTTGGGGATCGATTTCCAACGCTTCTTCCAATTCCGCAATGGCGTGTTCAAGCTCCCCCTGATTCAAGACGAAACCGGCCAGAGAGAGCCGCGGCCCGATTACTTGCGGCTGTCGGGCAATGGCTTTTTCATAATCAACTAAAACATCGGCCAATAATCCCGGCTGTAATTCTACCGCCTGGCAATAATGATTTTTCGCCTGCAGGAATTGGCCTTCGTCTAAATAATGGCGCGCGCGCGCCTTTACACCGGAACCACTCATCTAGTTCCTCCCCTCCCGCCAGAGCAAAAATCCGCCGATCGCGGCAAAAACCAGCTGCGGCGTAAATGCCGCCGTGGCCGGCGGCAGCAGGCCACCCTTGCCCAGTGAACGAAAAACCGAAGCGAAAACGTAAAAAGTAAACATAAAAACAATCGTCACCAGCAGCCCCCAGGTGCGTCCCGAGCGCGGCGACGGCAGGGAAAAAGGGATGCCGATTAAAGCAAAGACAAAACAGGTCATGGGGATGGAATATTTCATCAGCAATTCTGTTTGAAAAGCATACGTCGATCCGCCGCCTTTGCCTAACATTTGGATCATCTTCTTTAACTCATTGCTGTCCATGTCCTGGGAGGTCTTATCCTGGGTGTACCCCAGGAGATCGTCCGCCACATTAAGGTTTAAATCGCTGAATCCCGCTTCATATTTTAAGTAGCCGCGTTCATCATAATTATGGATTATCCCTTGGAAAAGATGCCAGACACGCCCCTCAAAGCTGGCCTGCTGGGCGAGAATCAATCGCGGAAAATGTTCATCGGTTACTTCGTAAACCATGATATTTTCCATCGTCTTATTTTTAAGATTAACGTGTTTGACGTAATAATAGCGATTGTAAGCGTCTTTAAAGAAAATATTATCTTTAACTTCCGGCAGCGGCTGTTTGTAAATGATCTGGCGGATAATGTTGGTGGAAATAAAATTCGCCTGGGGAACAATCTCTTCATTAATATAATATGAGGCCAGGCTGACCAAGGCGCCTATAATGATAATGGGCAGCGTGATCCGGAAAAGGGAGATGCCGGAAGTGCGCAAAGCAATAATTTCGTTGTCCCGGGCCAGGCGCCCCAAAGCCATGGCTGTGGCAAATAAGGTGGAGACAGGAAAAGTCATGACTAAGATGGAAGGTAGTTTATAAATTAATAATTTGAGCAGGGCCCAAAGCGGAACCCCTTTATTGATAATGAGATCGGCCATGGTAAACAGCAAATCCACCGTCATGACCATGATAAACCCCACCACCCCAATCAAAAAGGGTCCCGCTATTTCACGACAAATATAACGATCCAGAACCTTCATTCAGCATCGCGGCGGCGTTTTACTTCACGCCTGACAGCCATTTCTTTGGCTTTACGCCGGCGCTGCGACGGTTTTTCATAAAATTCATGCTTCTTGACCTCGTCTAAAACACCTTCATAGCGTAACTTTGTCTTCAATTTACGCAGGGCCTTTTCGAGACTCTCCCCTTTTTTGATCTCTATACTTGGCATAACTACCTCCTTTACTTATTCTTTCTTTTCGTGTTCATATTCGAGACAGCACATCAAACGGCCGCAAATTCCCGCCGTTTTCGTCGGTGAGATTGGCAAGCCTTGGTCTTTGACCATTCTTACCGTCACATGCCGCGGCTTATCCAGCCAAATGGAACAGCATAAGCCCCGACCGCACGGGCCCAGACCTCCTATCATCCGCGCTTCATCACGGGGAGAAATCTGGCGCAGGTCAACCCGCGCTCCCAGACTTGCGGCGATGTCGCGGGTCAAGTCGCGCAAGTTTTTCTCTTTGTCCCCGTCTTTTTGTTTGTAGTAAATAACAGCTCGCGCCGTATCAAAGAGATATTCGACCGCGATAATTTTAATTTTTAATTCATGCTCTTTGGCTTTCTCGGCCGCCGTCTGCAGCGCTTTAGCTTCTAATCCCGGCAGGGAACTGATTTTTTCTAAATCCTGCGGCGTGGCATAGCGCAGAACTTTTTTTAATTTCACATCATGGGAAACAGCCCTGGGCAACCCCCGCGGGAATTCCTGAATTTCTCCGGACTCTATCCCGCGGTCAGTCTGGACGATCACCGGCGCCCCGACTTTAATCGACCCTTCTTTATAGCCGATAATCGGGCAGAGGCGTTCAAATTTGCGCAGCTTGATGGCCAGGTTCTGCTTATCCGGTTCTTCCGCCATGCTCAACTCCTAATCGCAGGCACATGACATCCAAAGCTAATTTTGGATTCGCCCGCCGTTTAATAAACCGTAAGGTATTTAAAACCGCTTGGGCCCCCTTCGCGTCAACCAGCTTGTGCCGCAGATACGACGCTAAATCGTAAAGCAGCGGCTCTAATTGCTCTTTTTCCTTCTCCAGCCGTAAAGAGAGGAAAAGACGCTCGGCGGCCGGCTTATATTTAATCGTTGTCAATAATTCATAAAACGGCGCCAACTCCGCTTTCGGCCGCCATTCAATATTATTCTCGCAAAAAACCAGCTTCTGGCAGCGGGAGAGGATGGTTTTTGGCAATTTATCTTCCCGCTCCGACAAGAGGAGAAAAACAACCCCCGGCGCTGGTTCCTCTAAAGTCTTAAGCATAGCTGCGGCCGCTTCATCGGTCAGCTTGTCCGCCTGTTCAATAATGACTGTCAAATAGCGGCTGATCGTCGGGCCAAAAGCCACCCATTGCCGCAATTCCCGGACCTGCTCAATTTTAAGGCTGGCCCCGTTGGGCGTGAGGCTGACGCGATCCTGTTTTTTGCAACCCAGGAGATCCGCGAAACGCTCGGCCGCCGCGACTTTTCCCACCCCGGGCGGCCCGACAAATAAATAAGCTCCGGCTACCCGGTCGCTTTCAGCAATCCCTTCAAGGATAGCGGCAATGCGCGACATCTTGAATTAATTATAACATGTTTATCCATAGTCCGGCGGCAGAATTTTAACCTGCGGGCTGGAACTGCGCAAAGGCTTTTATTTTCAGCTTATGAAGTAAAAATTTCAGGCAAACGGCTAACGTTGCCAAACCATATTTTGAACTGCGCCAGAAGTTTATTTCCGAGGCTTCGGGAAAATAGCGGCAGGGAACAGGGATCTCCCCAATGCGAAAACCAAAGGCTGCAACCTGGGCTAAAACCTCCGAATCAAAAACAAAATCGTTGGAATTAAGCTTAAAGGGAATAGTCTCTAAAGCTCGCCGGCTAAAAGCCCGATAACCGGTATGACATTCAGAAAGTTTAAAATCAAAAATAAAATTTTCCACCAGCGTTAAAAACCGATTCGACAAATATTTATAGATCGGCATCCCGCCAGCCAGCGTCCCCCTTGTCCCGCCAAGAATCCGCGAGCCCAGCATCACATCTTTCTGCCTTTCCAGGATCGGGGCAATTAAATCGGGAATTTTGGCGGCATCATACTGCCAATCGGGGTGCAGCATGACAATAATATCCGCACCAAGATCAAGCGCCGCCTGATAAAGCATCTTCTGGTTGCCGCCATAACCTAAATTTTGCGGAGTACGCAGGACCTTGATCCCTAATGATCTGGCAATGGCCGCTGTATTATCCGTAGAACAATCATCACCCAAAAGCGCTTGCGCGTTTAGCGACGCTGGAATATCCTGAAAAGTTTTCGCTAGCGTTTTTTCGGCATTATACGCCGGCATAACGATGATGATTTTAGTCATTCATTCATAGTCCGGCGGCAGAATTTCTTTTAATTTTATATCGTCAAAATAGGCTGTCCCTGTGTTCGGCATTCCAAAATATCCCAACCGACATTGCACTTTCAAACAGGTCTGATTGGAATCAGTGCGACCAATGACCTCCACATAACGCCAAGCTTGGCTGCCGGAAAGGACTTCCGTACGAAAAACAGAATCATCAACATTTATACACGCCCCCTGTCCGGAGGGTCCGACTCCACTGGTTTTTATCCAACCCGAGAGATGATAATAAGTTCGCGGTTTAACTAAAACTTCTTGAACCCAACGTGAATCTGCTTTTCCAAGATGAATATTAACGGCCGCCTTGAAACCGGATTTTCTATCAATATTTTCGGTTTTGTTAACGCAGATATTAGCTTTTTCCTGCCATTTTTCTATCCGCCAATCTTCAGGTTGATCATCCTTTATATTCTCAAACCCGCCATTTTTGAGCAAATTGGGCTGGCGAGCTTCAAAAACTTGGCGTGCCGTTTGCCTGGATTGATAACTGCGCAAGATTCGGCTCGCTGCCGCCGCATTTAAACCATGCCAAAGGTGACGGTCAGAAACAATGTAAGCGTCCCCTTGAGGCGGATGAACTAAAAGTTGTAGACCATACCAATTTTGGGCAGAATTAATTTGCTTGATTGCAAAAGAATGAATCCCGGCCGCAAAATACCGTTTCTCACTCAAATATTGGTTATCAATTTTAAAATTGTTTGTCCCCGAACCACTTAATTCAAAACGATAATCACCGCTTTGCGGCAAAAAAATCTGGCCGGAAATTTCCAAAACAAATGGACCGGACACCGGCAAGCTTTCTCCCAATAAATTACGGAAATAAGTTCGCGCGCCAGGGAAATAAATCATCGATAAGCGGCCGCTATTTTGGACCTGCTGTCCAATTCCATCGTATAATGTGTAAAGCGCTCCCGCCTGGCTATCTGTTTTTACCGCCTGGCGTTTAAGGATAACAACATCTTTTTCGCGATATATTTCTTTAAACCATGATGAACTTTGCAAAAAGCGGACAATACGCCGCTCATCCAAGCCGCAGTGGTTCCCCAGCGCCAGTCCGATATAATCTACGTGGTCTTTAACTGTCGGCAAAGGATTGATTTCTCCCCAGTACGAAGCTTGGAAAGGAGTGGGAAAAAGGTATAGCTCCCGACGATGGCTGACCTGGGGGAAAAGAGAATAGGAAACGCTGGCCTTGGCCGTTGCGGGGATCAAAGCCAAACCAGCTCGGCGCGCCGCCATGCCTGGGTCAGAAAGATGTTTAATTCCGGCCGGGATACGGGCCAATGAGGCGTGGCTTAAAAGTTGATTTTGGCGCAATGTTTGCATTGAGAGTAAAATGATAATAGATATCAGCGCCCATGTTTTATATTTAAATGCGCCTAACCAGCGGCTAATCGCAGCCAGGGATTCTATCAAAGCAAAAAAAATAACGACAATTAATACATAATTATAATGAAAATTTACCGACATAAAATATCCGCATCGACTCAAAACATTTATGGCCAAAGACGGCAGCCCCAAAAATAGCGCTGGCGGGCTCAATAAAGGCAAATATAATACTGGAGCTAAAAGCTGCTGATAATAACGCAAGGCGTCTGGACTGGTAAAACTTGTCCAATAGTAATTAAAATTAAAAATATTATTGGCATAATCACCGAACCAATGAGAATAGACAAACGGCTTGGCGGGCGAAAATGGGCTCAAACCATTGGCCAAAGGCATTATCACTCTCATGCATAAAAGATAATAAAGCAATCCCAGCAGTATAATAACTAGTCCCCGACGGTATTCTTTCATAAACAACAGCATATATATTCCCATAACCAAAACCACAATGCTCATCTCTTCTTTTCCAATCATGGCCAGCGCCACACTGCCATAAAACCAGGGCCAATTCTTTTGGAACATAAAATGCAGGGCAAAAGCGAAAGGGAATATAATTAAGGCTTCGGGATGAAAATTTTCTAAATTCATGTTTTGCAGGGCAGGATAATAAAGCAGAAACAGTCCGATTAAAAATGCCAGCCAAGCATTATTTAATTTAGCCCGCGCTTGAAAAAAAACAGGCACAGCAGTCAAGCCAAGAAAAAACGCCTGGGCAATATACAGCATATTGACGCTATCCCAAAGCCAAAAAAGCGGCGCCAGCAAGAAACAATAACCGGAAACATGAAAGCTGAAAAGATGAGAATTACCAAGAGAAGTAATGGCCCCAAAACCGCGGCTGATTAACCAGATTATCTGATCATATTGGCCAACATCATGACAACCAGGATTAAAATTTAGCTGATCTAAAATAGAAAAAATAGAAAAACTAACCGCATAAAAGCCAATGGCCAGGCACAGGCAATAAAAAGGGAGTTGAGGCCAAAGCCGCTTCATCAAAGCCCAATCTTCCTGCTAACAATATACAGCGGCCGCGCTTTGACCTCATCAAACACCCGACTTAAATATTCTCCGATTACGCCTAAGAAGATCAATTGCACACCGCCCAGAAAGAGAACAGCCACTAAAACAGATGTCCAACCAGGAATAGTCTGACTGGTAAATAAATGAACACAAATCGCATATATAATGTAGAGAAAAGAACTAAAGCTGCCCAACAAGCCAAGATAGGTCGCCAGCCGCAGGGGAAAAGGCGAAAAAGAGGCGAGGCCGTCAACCGCAAAGGCCAGCATCTTGGAAAAAGAATATTTGGTCCGGCCGGAAAAACGGGCCGCCGCTTGATAAGGAATATGCTCCTGTTTATAGCCAACCCAGCTGATCAGGCCGCGCAGGAAACGGGAACGCTCTTTCATCTCTTTTAAAGTTTCCACCACTTTGCGATCCAGCAGGCGATAATCAGCCGCATTGGCCGGCAAATTAATCTTGGTCAACCGAGCCATTAACCAGTAAAAAAAGTCAGCGGCGACCTTTTTAAAGATCCCCGCTCCGACAGTATCTTGACGGACAGAATTAACAATTTCCGCCCCATTTTGCCAGGCGCGAACTAATTCCGGAATCAATTCTGGCGGATGTTGGAGATCAGCATCAAGGGTAATAACCGCCTCGCCATGAGCCGCATCCAACCCGGCGGTTAGCGCCAGCATGTGACCAAAATTGCGGGAAAAGCTTAAGGCTCTTACCTGTTGATCATTTTTCGCTAATTCAGAAATGAAAGCCCAGGAATTATCCGTGCTACCATCATCAACAAAAATTATTTCATATGAGACACCAAGCGGTTTTAAGACAGCGCCCAGACGATCATAAAGAACAAACAAATTGGCTACTTCGTTGAAAACGGGAATGACTAGGGAGAGTTTAGGCTTTACGTCCATTTTTCAGCCAAATTATAGCAGAGATAGCGAGGATTGATAAGCCCAGCCAGCTAAGAGCTTCCCCAACCCGGTTGTAAACCGACTTGCCAAAAGAGAGTCTGACATCCGGCTGATTCGGATAAACTAGCATAAATGACGGCGAGACAAGATAAATTTTGTCCGCCCCCACCACCTGCCAGTTGGGATGATAAGAGATTTTTATCAAATGCGGATAGCCGACTAAATTGGTATGGAAATCAAGCGCTTCAGTCTCCAGCGTCTCCGAAATATCTGATTTGGGAGAAATTATTTTTTCCCGCGGCAGATTTTGTAAATTATCCGCTTGCAGCTTGATTTTTTGTTCATCTACCAGCTGGGGGTTGGCCAGATAAACTAGCGGGATATCAACTAAATTATTATCTTTAAACCAATCAAAAAAATCTTTTTTCCATTGTTTGGTGGTGAAAAGGACCGGTTGATATTGCGGGGCCACGACATAATGGCCGTCATTATTGGTTAGACGATAAATCTCATATTCGCCAAATTGGGCCTCTTTTTTCAGCCAGGGCAACTGGCTCGCCTGCCCTTTGGCCTCGGGACTGCGAACAATATACTGGGTGATATTAAATAATTGCAAATGTTTTTCCGCGTTGGCCAGATTCAAGCTGGTGTAAGAATATTGAGGAAACGGCCCGGAACAAACCTTGGAAATCTCGGACTGAATGTAAAACACAAAAGGCGAACTGATTGACGATTGCATATACAAGCCTTCCAGGGTATTGCGCCTGGCCCAATAAGATAAATTTTCAAAGGCCCGTTCCGAACCAAAAATATTTGTCGTCGGCGAATGTTCGTAAACCACCCGGCCAGCTGTCGTTTCTTGCAAATGACTGATGATCTGCTGCCAGAGCGGCCAAGAACTTTTTTGTTCGAAGCCTTCATAGTTCCATTTGATCCAGCCTTTAATAAAGGTAACCTGCGGCAGCACCCACAGCAAGACGGCCAGCATAACAATAACCGGCACTAATTCCCACGACTTCCAGCGATTCAGAAAAGAGGTAAAAAGAAGCGCCGCCATTATCGTCAAGAAGAGTTGAATAAAAGGGAGCAGGCGAATATCTAAAAGTCCGATATGGGGCCCGGCTAAATAAAGGACGAAACAAAAAACCATAAAATACAGAAAATAATGGATGCGCCGATCTGTCCGCTGCCAAAACAGCGCCGCCAGACCAGCCAGCATAAAAGGTATCAGGATCAAAGGAGTCACTTCTAGGATAGAACTGATTCCCCAACGGGTGACGTAACTGGTAACGTACGGGGTATTGGCGTAAAAAGGAATTAGCCAGAAAGCTAATAATAAAAATGCCAGGCCAAAAACTCGGACCAAATAAAACAAATTCCGCCAAAAATCACGGCGCGTAAAAAGAAAAAAAGAGGCGATTACGCCCGAAAGAATCAGCGCATAGCCGTGACTAAAGCCGATAAGCATTACTAATAATGCATTGGCAATAATATGTTTCTTCTCTTCAATCCCTTGATAAATCGTGCCAAAGAAGAGAACTAGCAGCGCTAAACCAAAACTATACGAATATTCTCCCGCCAGCGTACTAGGAATATTCCCCCCCCACATTGAATTGGCCTGCATAAAAAGAAAAGGGAGCGTAAAAATTGCCGCAATAATCGGCAGCGGAAATTTGCAGCGCAGACAGCGCAACATCCAGTAAGCGCAAACTGGCAGAAGAAAAGTTCCTAATATAGTGATTAATTTAAAAGCGATTTGGAGCGGAATGATAAAACTAAGCAAGGCGCCTATAACAAAAGTAATGGGAAAATAATAATAAAACATAGGAAAACCGGCATAGTTCCCCATCTCCCACCCCATAATCTGACCATGAGGAAAAAGAACCTCTTTCATAAAAAACAGAGTTGGAAAATGGGAGACCGTATCGCCCCCGGTCGTCGTGGTCAAAGAAAAAAGATACTTCGGTTCAAAGAATGAGAGCAGAAAGAGAAAAATAAAACCAAAGATGACAAGATCTATAATCCGCTGCGGTTTCACTTTTTCGTTTTCACCCAGCCGAACTGGATGGCCATAAACACAATAAGCAAAATTGCCAATAAGAAAAACCAATTGGCATAATTAAGGCCCAGAAAATTGCGCGTTTCAAAAATTTTCAGCAGTCCCGGCGCCAAGCTGGTCTGGTGACTCCCCTGCTGATCATACTCCATAACCGCAAAAACCTGATAATTACTACCGCTTAAAGCCGACAGGTTCTCGATCGGGAAATGGACAGCGCTCACCCCGCGGGGAGGCACAGTCACTATCTGTTTATCCACAGTAACCCGTAACTCCCGGGGCGTAATCAGGCCAACCAAGACTTTTATCTCCTGATTAGATAAATTTTTGACCGCCAATTTTGTTTCTCCAGTCTGCCAAAATCCGGCTGAAGCCAAACGGCCAAAAATGTTGCCCGGCACGTCATCAGCCTTATAAGCAATGGCCTGGACAGTTAAAGCAGAAAAGGGATATTGGTTGGCATCAGTATAATACATGGTCAAAATGAGGGGATAAATCCCTGGTTTGTCCTTATTCAGCGCAAATTCTGTGACCGCATTATAAGTTTGATTGATCCCGACTTCCGCAGCTTTCTCTCCTAAAAACCGTTTGTCCAGAGCCTTGATTTCGGCCTGCACATTATGCGCCGCCTCGTCGCCCTTATTAACCACGCTGACCAGGACTTTTAGACGATCTCCATCGATTTTCGCGTTCAAATCTGTTTTCAAACTTATGAAGGAAGCATTAGCTGATGTCACTAAGACAAATGGCAAAATCCCAATGACAAAACCCAAATAAATCGGAAAGATACTAAATTGGGGAAACATTTTTCTGATTGGAATTTTTTTTGATTTATTTGTCATTTGTAATTTGTCATTTTTGCAGCACCACCTTTTGAAAATCGGCAATCTGACGATAGAGTTTGTCTAAAGCTTTTAATAAAGCTAAACGATTTGACTTTACTCTGGGATTTTCATGCATGACTAAGACTTTGACAAAAAAGGCCTCGACTGGTTCCGTCAATTTGGCCAGCGCCCGCAGCGCCGCCAGCCAATCTTCATTCTTCGTCGCCTCGCTGATCGCCCAGTTAGCGCTCATGTACTCTTTAAATAATTTTTTTTCTTCCGGTTCAATCAGGTCGGCTTCAATTGGCGTATCGTAAGCGGCCTCTTCGGCCAGGCGGCTGATCCGGTCAGCCGAACGGACAATGCCTGCGAAACAAGATTCATCGACCACCGAAGTTAAAACAGCTGCTTTGGTAGCGCAATCTAAAATATCATTGCAATCTGACAACGCTGCGTCGACAAGATCGTAACGCCGACCGGCTTCCAGAAGCATCGGCCGCAGCCTGCCGGCAATAAATTCCAGCAATTGTTTTTTAATGCGCGCAAAATCCTGATAACCAATCTCCCCTTTTTCGAAGAGATACGCCAAAAAAACCGGTTCATAAAGTTTGTAGCTGTATTCGATCAATTCATCCAGCAAGAGGTCAAGCTTCTTGTCAAGAATAATCTTGATAATGCCATTGGCCGCGCGGCGCAAACCGTAAGGATCCGCCGAGCCGGTTGGCAGCGCTCCGAGGCTAAAACAACCGACGAGAGAATCAATCCGGTCAGCCAGCGCGACCACGGTCCCGGTTAGTGTTTGCGGCAACTTATCGTCAGAAAAACGGGGCAAATAATGTTCGTAAATGCCCTGCGCCACCTGCGGATCATCTTTGGCCAACAGAGCGTATTCCCGCCCCATCATTCCCTGCAATTCAGGAAACTCGTAAACCATTTTTGTCGTCAGGTCAACCTTGCATAATTGGGCGACGCGCCGGGCAATCAGGATATCATCTTCCGATAATTTCAACCGTTTTCCCAACCATTCCGAAAGTTTGACCAGCCGTTCCGTCTTATGGGCTAATGTTCCCAATTTTTCAAAATAACCGACTTTTTCCAGTTCGGACTGGCGCCTGGTCAAGGGAACTTTTTGGTCTTCTTCAAAAAAGAATTTAGCGTCTGATAACCTGGCCGACAAAACTTTTTCATTGCCAGCCGCCACCGTCTCATAAGCGCAGCCATCGGTTACGAAGACAAACCTGGCCTGGAGTTTTCCCGCCGCATTAACCACAGGAAAATATTTCTGGTTTTTTTTCATTGACGTAATCAGAACATCCTGCGGAATTCCCAAAAAATCCGGATTAAACTCGCCAATGTAAGTTTGCGGCTGTTCGACCAGAAAGGTCACTTCATCCAGCAAAACAGGATCTACAATTGTCTGGGCATGACTTTTTGCCGCCACGCTCTCAACCTGGTGTTTGATCAACATTTTTCTGATCGCTGGATCGACTACCACCCCGTGCTTGGCTAAAGTCTTTTCATAGAGAGACAAATCCGCTTCGCTGACAATAATTTCTTCAGCCGTTTTCTTCCCCCGCCCTTTGCCGCCAACATAGCGATGACCGCAAGTTGTCTTGCTCGATTTAATCCCCGCCAGTTCAAAGTTGACAACCTGGCCGCCGTATAAAGCCAGGAACCAGTGAATCGGCCGAATAAATTTAAAATCAATCGTTCCCCAGCGCATGGCCAGCGGCTGATAAAGAGCGGTAATAATTTCCGGCAGTAACTTTTCCAGCACAGTTTCCGTCGGCTGACCATGCCGCGTCACCTGCGCAAAAATATAATCGTTTTTGCCCGCCGGTTTAACAATCAGATCGGCCGCCGTCAGCCCCTGACTTTTCGCAAACCCTAAAGCCGCCTGTGTTGGTTGACCTGCTTTGTCAAACGCCCGATCAGCTGGCGGACCTTTTATCTCTTCTGATAGATCCGGCTGACGCTCTATCAGCCCTTCAATGTAAAGAGCGAGGCGACGACCGGTTCCCAAAGTTTTAATTTCTTTGTAGGTTAACCGTTCATTGAGAAGTTTTTCCGCAGCCTTCTCTCCCAGGTCCTTGAGAAAACCAGGCATAAAGCGGGCCGGAATCTCTTCACAACCGATTTCAAGCAGGACGTTCGACATAAATTTGTGCGCACCTTCTGGCCATTTTACGGATCCGTAAAATATAGGCCATCCTTTCTGTTACTGCTACCGCTCCCCTCGCATCAAGAATATTAAACGCGTGAGAGCATTTTAAAACGTAATCATAAGCCGGCAAAACCAGTTGCCGATCAATCAGACGATAAGCTTCTTTTTCGTAGCTGTGAAACAAATTGGTTAAGGTTTCAATATCCGCAATTTCAAAATTATATTTGGAATGTTCTTGTTCTTGAAAGAGATAAATATCGCCGTATTTGACCCCTTTGGTCCATTCAATATCATAAACGCTGTCGACTTTCTGGATAAACATCGCGATCCGTTCCAGACCGTAAGTCAGTTCGACCGCCACCGGATTACAGGGAAAGCCGCCGCACTCCTGAAAATAGGTGAATTGGGTAATCTCCATCCCCTCCGCCCAGATTTCCCACCCCGTCCCCCAAGCGCCCAGAGTCGGCGATTCCCAATTATCTTCCACAAAGCGGACATCATGTTTAGCCGGTTCAATACCGAGGCAACGAAGTGAGTCGAGGTACAGCTCTTGAGATTCTAATGGTGATGGCTTGAGAATAACTTGATATTGGAAATAGTGAAACAGACGGTTGGGATTTTCGCCGTAGCGACCATCGGTCGGCCGGCGGACCGGATCAATGTAAGCGACACTCCACGGTTTTGGCCCCAGCACGCCGAAAAAAGTGGCTGGCGACATGGTGGCTGCTCCTTTTTCCAGATCGTAGGGCTGACGAATAATACAGCCTTGCTCGGCCCAGTAATTGTTTAATTTCTCGATAATTTGTTGGAAAGATAGGGCTTTCATTGAGACTTCAAAAATCTCCTTATATCGTCATGATTACCAATCAAAATAAAGAAGACTGTATTATCTTTAAGTAAAAACAAGATTCTTTCCTGCAGTGAAACCCTGATTTCCCAGTAATCTTGCCTTAAATTTTTTAATCCCAGTCCGCGTGAAATCAGCCTGGTGTCATAAAAATTTTTTAATTCTTCAATCGCTTCAAAAACAACCTTCTGTTGTTGGGGATGTAATTTTTTAAAAATCCTATTAAAAGAGGGTAAAAAATTAAAAAGCATCATTTCATCATGCTTTTAAGGTGTTTTTGCGCCTTTTCCCAACTATCAAAGGTCTTGCCTTTTTGTTTGGAAAGCTTCTCGATTTTCTTCCATTCTTCTTCGGTAAATTCTTCATCCGGAGAAACCCAAAGCCATTTAATGTAATCCAAGGCTTCCACTTTCTTTAGACCAGGTAATTTACTAAAATAAAACATTAACTCTTTTGTGTCTTTTTTTGTTGCCTTCACCAATTTCACCTTCCTATTTTAAACCCTGGTGTTAATTTTATCACAAGCCTATTGAAAAGTTAAATATAACATCGTCCCCGACATGGCGATAAAGAAGACAATCGTGATCCAGACCAGGATATTATAAAATTTCGTGTTCGCATGTTTGCCCATCAACTTTTTATCATTGATTAAAATTAATATCGCCACAAAAATTATCGGCAGAATGATTGTGTTCAACGCCTGTGATGCCGTCAGGATAAAAATCATCGGCAAATTGGGGATAAAAACCAGCAAAGTGCAAACCAACAGGCAAAAACCGATAATTGAATAAAAAATCGGCGCTTCGCGAAAAGAAGCGTTAACTTTTCTTTCCGTACCCAAAACTTCCGTGATCGCATAAGCCGTCGCTATCGTGATGACCCCCGCGCCCAAAAGCGCTGCGTTTAGCAGCCCCCAGGCAAAAAGGTGTTTAGCTAGCGGCCCCAGCAATGGCTCGAGCGCCCAGGCCGCCTCTACCGCCGTCTCAATCCTGATCCCTTTGACAAATAGTGTCGCCGCCGCCGAAATAATAATGAAATAAGCGACAAAATCAGTCCAAACAACCCCCATAAAAACGTCAACTTTAGCTGATTTTAAGTTTTCTTTCCCGATGCCTTTATCGACAAAATACGACTGGATAAAAAATTGTCCCCAAACTGTTAAAGTTGTACCAATTAAGGCCGTAGCGGTAAAAAGAAAATTGCGGTTAAACTGCATGGTGGGAATAAGACTGCCATAGACCATCGCCGGCACATCGGGCCTGGCAATAAAACCATTGATGAGATAACAAAAAAATAAAATTGCCGAAGTTAGAAAAACGTTTTGGACAAAGTTAAAATTGCCGCGGAGAATCACCGTCCAGAGAAAGAGGACACAAGCCGGAACAAAGAAGAGCCGGGGAATGTGATAAATATCAGCTACTGAGGCCACACCAGCCACATCAGCTAAAATATTGGAAAAATTGGCAATGGCAGCGATCAAAACCAGAAAAACCGCAATTTTGAGACCAAAACGCTCACGGATCAAATCACCCAGGCCTTTGCCGGTAACAACACCAAGCCTGGCCCCCATTTCCTGCGTGATGTAAAGCATGAAGGTAATAAGGATAAGGATCCAGAGCATCTGGTAACCGAAGTGCGCACCGGCCACAGAATAAGTCGCCACACCGCCGGCATCATTATCAGCGGTGCCGCAAATGATACCGGGGCCGGCTACAGCCAAAAAGGCAATTAACCTGATTTTCCAGTAGCCTGGTTTTTTTGAGGTAAAAAATTCTCGTACGAATGACATAAAAGCACCTAATTACTATTATTTGAATTTAACACGGGGCATAAACGATTGCAAGATGTTTTTTTGTAAATAATTTTTAAAGAATCGGGGCGAGAGGCTTTGCAGTGAACCTGTCAAACTGCTATAATATTATTGTAATCTTTTGGAAATAATTTGCATCTTTTGTGGGATTTATGGGAAATGAAAGTTTGGCTTTTCTTAAGAAGATTATTAAAAGTTATCGTAAAAGGCTCCTCTTTACCCTGCACGCTGTAAAGCAAATGGATCTGCCGGAAAGACTGATTACCAGCAAAGAAGTGCGGTCGGTAATTGAGCAAAAAGAAGTGCTTGAATATTACCTTGACGATCCACGCGGTGCCAGTTGTCTCATGCGAGGAAAAACAGATCAAAATAGAATTATTCATGTTCTTTGTTCGCCAAAAATAGAGGCCTTGGTAATCGTAACCGCTTATGTCCCTTATCCCGAAGAGTGGAAAGAAAATTTTAGAGTAAGGAGATAGATATAAATGAAATGTCATTATTGTCAGGGAAAAATGAAAAAAGGTAAAATAACTTATACCATTGATCGCAAAGGCTATCATTTTCTCATGCATGATGTTGCCGCCTGGGTTTGTGAACAATGCGGTGAGCAACTTTTTGAAGAGAAAGAAGTTGAATCGATTCAAGGCCTGATCAAAGTCCTTGATTCTCAAACCAGGAAAATTTCAACCCTAAAACTCCATCCGGTTCGGAGTTGATACTGCAATAAACCTGTGCAATTAAACTAAAATCGGGGCGTAGCTTAGCTTGGTAGAGCGCTTGGTTCGGGACCAAGAGGTCGGAGGTTCAAATCCTCTCGCCCCGATTTTATCTATTGTATCATCTTCCGAGATATTTTTTAACCGATTCGACAGAGGTTAATTCCTCGCCCGCCAGCAGGCGCTGAATATCCCGACGGTGGGTATAGACCAACAGAAGAAAGGCCAGTATCCCCCAGATGACATATTCCAGCCGAAAACCCAAGACGGCCATAAAAATCGGGATTAAAGCTGATATCACCAAAGTAGACGGAATAAAGTAACGGCTAACGAGAATCGTTAAAATCCAGAGAAGAAAAATCGCCGCCCCAAAAATCGGATCGAACGCTAAAAGCACGCCGCCCATCGTCGCCACCGCCTTTCCCCCTTTAAAATTAAGAAAGAGAGGGAAAACATGCCCCAACATGACAACTACCCCTGCAACCACCACTAGCCAAGGCTCACCAAAGAAACGCTGGACCAGGAAAACCGGCACAAAGCCTTTCGCCACATCGCCAAGCAAGGCCAGCGCACCCATCAGCGGCCCGCCGACGACAAAAGCATTGGTCGCGCCGACATTCTTTGTCCCTTTCTCCCGCACATCTTGGCCTTTCATCTTGGGAAAAATGTGGCTGAAGGGAATGGAACCCAGCAAATAAGAGACGATGATTACTAAAATTAATTTCATAAACAATTCAAATGGTTAAGGTTACGAAGCCCGTATCGTTGATGGGTTACGGTTAAGTAAAAAATACCTTTACCATAACCGAAATACGAAACGGGCATCGTTACCATTACCCTAACCGAATAATTAAGCAACTTTCTCTAGCCCAAAAGCCGCATGCAGCACTTGAACCGCTTTTTTGCCCAGTTCTTTTTTGACGACGCAGGAAATTTTAATCTCCGACGTGGTAATCATTTGAATATTAATTTTTTCTTGTGCCAGGGTCTCAAACATTTTAGCCGCAGTCCCCGGCTGGCTAACCATGCCGATCCCGACCAAAGAGACTTTACAAACATCAGCATCGGAAACAACTTTAGACGCGTTTAACGCTTTGGCAATTTGTTCGGTTATATCCAAAGCTTTCTTAACGTCAGGCCGGTCAACAGTAAAAGCCATGTCCGCTGCCGATCCGTCGGAATGAATAGATTGCACAATCATATCAACGTTAATTTTAGCTAACGCTAGAGCGCCAAAGATTTTTGCCGCGGTTCCCGGTTGATCTGGAACGTTAAGTAAGCCGATTTTGGCAATATTTTCATCCAAAGCAATTCCTCTCACCGCTGCCTGTTTTTCCATTTTACTGCCTCCCATTTTTTCAATTTGGCTCGCCGACATAATGTATGTCCCCTCATCCGGCTTCTGGCTGTGCCGCAGATGAATCACCATATTATAAATGCTGGCGCACTCCACCGAGCGAGGATGAAGCACCTGCGCGCCCAGGCTGGCCAACTCTAACATCTCTTCATAAGAAATATATTTTAATTTTTTCGCGTTGGGCACAATTCGCGGGTCCGCGGTATAGACGCCATCAACATCCGTATAAATATCGCAAACGTCGGCCTTTAACGCGGCCGCCACCGCCACCGCCGAAGTATCAGACCCTCCCCGACCGATAGTAATAATATCCCCTTTGCTATCAACACCTTGAAAACCAGTAATGACCACAACTTTACCGGCTTTTAATTCTTTTTTCAGCCGATCTAATTTAATCTCTTTGATGCGGGCTTTTCTGTAAATATCTTCGGTGACAACTCCCGCTTGCCCGCCGGTTAAAGAGATGGCCGGACAGCCGATTGATTGTAAGGCCATGGCCAGCAGTGAGGCCGAAACTTGTTCTCCGGTGGAGACTAACATATCGTATTCGCGCGGATCAGGATCGGTCGTCACTTGATGCATCAATTCAATTAATTCGTCTGTCGTATGCCCCATTGCAGAAACAACGACAACGACACTATTACCTGCGTCGCGAACAGACTTGACTCTCGCCGCGACATTTTTGATCTTTTCCGGGGTGCCGACGGATGTGCCGCCGTATTTGTGGACAATTAAAGCCATAAGATATTATAGCATCTTAAAAGCGGTTACGGCAAAAAACTCGAGCTATCTTAAGCTCCCTTATCTTTACTTTAAAACAATAAAATGCGTGAAATTTATTCCAATCTTTGCGGATAAATACTTAAGAATTTTTTGACCCAATAAAAGGAGCGCAATAATAATGTCGGGAAGAGCCTTTGTCGAGTTTGGTCCGCCATATTTTTCTAAGAGAACACTCCGGAAACTCGTTCCTGTTGGCCAGCGTGCATTAAGTTTGCCACAACTGCACAATGTAGTAAGATATGGAGATCCAATTGTTATTGGCAGAGCGGCAACGGAGCCAAGTGATTCACAACAAGCGATACAAACGGCTGTCGCTAGCAGAAAAGCAGTTTATGGCGTGACAACCGGATTTGGTTCATTAAGAGATTTTGCCGTTGCTCCAGAAGATGCGGCGAGACTTCAACAAAATATTATTGACAGTCATGATGTTAATTTAGGCAACCTTCTTTCCTTAGATGTTGTCAGGGCTATGCAGGTCGTCCGACTCGAAGCTTTGGCGCAAGGACACTCCGGCGTATCTCCCCAAACTCTCCACGCTCTGGCCCAAATAATTAACGCCGGGATAACTCCGATTATTGGTGAATGGGGCTCCGTCGGGGCAAGCGGCGATTTAGCGCCCTTAGCGGCTTTAGCCAGAGTCTTGACCGGAGATTCAAGAAAGCAGGTAAGTTATAGAGAGGAAATAATGGATGCCGCCACTGCCTTAGAAAGGGCGGGAATAGCAGCTATCATCCTCGGTCCAAAAGAAGGTTTAGCTCTCACCAACGGGACATCGTTAATGGCCGCGTATCTCGCCACCAATCTCTGGAATATCTTTAGCCTGCTGCAAAACGCGTTATTAATTAATAATGTGGTTTTCGAAGCGCTATTGGCAACGGATGCGGCCTTGATTCCGGGCATTCAAGATCTCCGCGGACAGGTTGGCCAATGCGAGATTGCAAAAGTACAAAGAGCCCTTTTGTCTGCGCCACATGGAGATAACCCGTTTACCAATCGCAGAAAAGTTCAGGATGATTATAGCCTTAGGTGCACGCCTCAAATCTTGGGCGGTTTTTGGAATGCAATAAAACATTCGGCTGATATCTGCTCCAGAGAAATAAATGCCGTCACCGATAACCCCTTATTTGTTGAGGGACACTGGGTTTCTGGGGGGAACTTTCACGGCATGCCCATTGCTTTAGCTCTTGATTATTTAGCCATCGGGCTCTCCACTTCGATCGGCAATCTTTTTGCCGCGCAAGCCGCTTCATTGATTGATGTTCGTCATAATAATGGTCTTGCTCCGTGCTTAATTTATCCCGGCGCCAATATTGGTTTGGAATCTTCTCACATGATCGTTCAATATTTAATGGCTGCCATAGCTGCCGATCTGCGGAGATTAGCCGCCCCAGCTTCAGTTCACAGCCTCGCCACCTGCGGTAATGCAGAAGACATCGTCAGTATGGGTCCCAACGCCGGTCGAAAATTACAAGAAGCTATCCAAAGAGCTTTCCAATTAGAAACGGCTCATTTGGGTCTGGCCATCCAAGCTCTGCTCTGCCGCAAAGAATTAATACGCGCAAGATTGCAAGCTGTCATTGATGAACTTAAGAAAAATGATTCGGCCAGACCAATAGAATTGCTGGGGCAAGACCCGGTATACGGTTATCTTGTAGACATTGAAATTTTTATTGCTGGACAAAGCATCAAGCTTGGCGATTATTTGCGCTCAGCAAAAAAAGTCCCTCATCTGCAGGCTAGTGCGGCTACGGAAAAAGCGCTGGCAATAATTCTTGCAAAAGTTGGCGACCAATTACCGTTAAGAACAGATGCTCAAGCCGATTTCCCCCAACTTTTTAAAAAATTAGCTCCTTTACTTTTGCAAGGAGATCTTATTAAAGCAGTTGAAACAGCGGCTAATTCGCTGTAGGTTTGATCAGCTCTTTCATCTCGGCTTCTGATAATGGAGCATATTCACCGGGATTTAAAGTTCCGAGCTTAATTTTGCCAACCCGGAGACGCTTTAAATATGTAACGCGGTTGCCGACGGCTTCCACCATCCGTCGGATCTGGCGGTTTTTCCCTTCACGCAAAACTATGCGGAATGCTTTAGGTTCAACTAGAACTATTTTCGTCGGTAAAGTCTGTTCTCCATCAAGCATCATCCCCTGCTCCAGCGCTACCAACATCTTAGCCTGCATCGGTCGCTGAACATGGACTACATATTCTTTTTCGTGTTCATAGCGCGGATGCATCAGCTGGTTGGAAACTTCTCCATCATTGGTCAAAATCAATAACCCTTCTGATTCTTTATCAAGACGACCAACAGAATAGAGACGAAAAGGAATATTCTTCATCAAATCGATTACCGTCTTTTCGTGCGCATCAGAACAGGCGCTCACGATTCCAACCGGCTTGAAAATTTTATAATAAACTTTTTTTTCCTGTTTGATCGGCGGACTGCCAGTGACGGTCACCTGGTCTTTGTCGGGATCAATTTTCGTTCCCAACTCTGTCACAACTTTTCCATTTACTTTCACCTGACCAGCGCGAATCATCGCTTCCGCCTGGCGTCGCGACGCAATTCCACATTGCGCCATGTGTTTCTGCAATCTAATTTCCATGTTTGAATTCCCTGATGTTCGGTTGATGAGAATATTGGGGGACCAAAGTCAATAAATCAGCCTTCTCCCCCGACTTGATCAAGTCTAACCCGATTCTCGCGACATTGATACCGTAAGGATGAGAATGGATTTCAGGAGCAAAATGATAATTAGTCGAGATTAATTTTTCTTTCAATAGAACAGTATTACCAACCAGATGAATCTCTCCGCTTATTTTGGAAAACTTATCAACTATTTGGCTGATCGGCAAAATAATATCGGCAGTTAAACGCTTCAATTTTCCCTGGTCAGCTCCAAACAGAGCAAAATTAAAATCATCTGACTTCGCATCCAAAACAACAGCAATTGTTCCGGAAATATCAATTAAATTATAGGCAATAGCTTCAAGCGTTGATACCCCGACCAGAGGAACATTTAAAGTTTGGGCCAAAGTCTTGGCAGTAGATAATCCGCCACGCAGACCAGAATATGAACCCGGACCTTGGGCTACCGCAATCGCTTCAATCTGTTCAGGCGTGATCCCCGCTTCTTGCACATAGAAAAGCAATTTTTCGGCGTGGAGGTCAGCAATGGTCGTTTCAGCCAAAAGCTGCCCATCGTCGATTAAACCGACGCTGATTATTTTAGTCGCGCTGCTAAGGCCTAAGATTTTCACTCTGGTTTATTTCTTGCCAATTTCGTATAGAAAATCGGGGGATAAATCGGCACCATTCTCCCAAACTATAGTGTCAATATCAGGATTAACTGTGACTTTTTTAAAATAATTAATGTTTTTCAATGGCTCAAAAATCTCTCCATCTAAAAATGGCTCTAGATCAACCGTTTTTATTGTGCGATCCTCAAAGGTTATCGCCAGCATATAACCAGAAAGATATTTGACGTTTCTTACAAAATGCATGTTGTTTTTCTACTCCAATGGCTCAATTTTATTTAATGGTTTGCCTTCTCTGGCTAATTCCCAATTCTTCAATAGCTCTTCCCGATGTTCAAAAGTCCATTCTAAAATAAAAGTAATTACCCTTTTAGGTAATTTTCCTTCAATAAGTTTTAAGTCGTTAATCGAAAAAACGCCGACCATATCCCCGTATTTGGCGTGAAAATGCGGTGGCTGATGTTCTCGATAATACATCGCTATAACTATCCCTAAAAATCGGCATATTTCTGGCATTTTATCGTTAACTCCTCTCTTGAGAGTATCTATTATATCACACAGTTAACCGCGCTGTTAAATCCGAGGATACACATATTTCTCTCTCATTATCTCCTAAAATTTTAAGTGAAATTTCATGCATTTGAGCAGGTTTAAGCTCTCCCAATTTCTCCGCCCATTCTATGACGCAAACTCCACCCCGCTGAAAATATTCTGTAATACCCAAGTTCTCAATCTCCACTTCTTGATTTAAGCGATAAAGATCAATATGAAAAAGAGGCAGACGTCCTGCATACTCATTGATAATTATAAACGTCGGTGAAGCAACAAAGTCTTTGACGTCCAAACCTCGCGCAATCCCTTGAGTTAAAGTGGTTTTGCCAGCTCCCAGATCTCCATGCAGAGCAATAATATCGTTAGCTTCAAGAACCACTCCGAGCTTTTTACCTAAGGCAAATGTTTCTTCCGTAGACTTTAAATGATAAAGAATTCCTTCATTAGTCATTAGGCATTAGGAATTAGTTATTACCATTTTTCATAGTCATCATACCCGCCGCCCTTAATTTCTTTGAAACCGGGCAGCTCATCATCATATTTCTCGCCGGCTTCGGTTTTGCGCTCCTCATAAAGGGCTTC
Source organism: Candidatus Saganbacteria bacterium (assembly GCA_016219705.1). GTDB lineage: Bacteria > Margulisbacteria > WOR-1 > O2-12-FULL-45-9 > O2-12-FULL-45-9 > JACRKQ01. The sequence continues at coordinate 30,733 of JACRKQ010000078.1, forward strand.
AATGGTCTTCTCCATGATCGGATGCAGAGCATTGGGCGCGATTTCCCGCAGGGGCCGCAAGACAAACATCCGCTCGTGCAGCAGAGGATGCGGGATCTGCAGTTTCTCGTCGGAAACAATCTCATCGCCATAAAGCAGGATATCAATGTCTATCGTGCGCGGCCCCCACTCCAGCTCCCGCTCCCGGCCTAAGGTTGTTTCAATTTCCTGGCAGACATCAAGCAATTGGTGCGGTGGTAAACTCGTCTTGATCATAACAGCCGAATTAATAAACGGCGGCTGGTTTGCGCCGCCTTCCGCTTCCGTCTCGATATTTGATGAATGCTTAACAACCTGGATGCGGGGATTTTTTTCCAGCAGAAAATTAGCCTGCTCAATATATTCTTCCCGATCTCCGACATTGGAACCCAAACTTAAATAAACCGTCACCAAGCCCTTTTTAATCGCCGATTTCGCGGTCCGGATTTTTTTCTTCGATTGCACCGCTTGCTTATTGTTTTTTTTCGCTTTGACCTTTTTCGTCATGATTTTTCCTCCTTACAATTGCGTCTGTCATTTTAGCCGCCAGAATCATTTTTTCCACGTCATGAACACGAACAAAATCAGCGCCCTGGGCAATCGCCAAAGCGATTGTCGCCGCCGTTCCTTCGGCTCTCCCAGCCACCGGCAGCTCCAAAACAGCGCCGATAAAAGATTTATTGGAAGTCCCGACTAAAATCGGCCGGCCTAAAATTTTTAATTCTTTTAAACGGGCTAAAATTATCAGGTTGTGATCAACTGTTTTCCCGAAACCAATGCCCGGATCAAGAATAATTTTGTCCAAAAGTATACCAGCCTTAGCGGCAATTGCAAGCCCCCCGTCAAGCTGGCCGATAATTTCCCCCATCACATCATCATAAACCGGGGCGGCCTGCATAGTTTGCGGGGTGCCTCGCATGTGCATTAAACATAAGGCCGCTCCCGCTTGCGCCGCCACATCAGCCATGGCCGGATCGCCTCGCAAACCGGTAACATCATTGATCATTGCCGCCCCGCTCTTTAATGCCGCCTGCGCCACGGCCGCCTTGCTGGTATCAACCGAAATTAGCGCCTTAGTTTCTTGCGCCAATTGTCTTATAACCGGTAAAATTCGACGTTTTTCCTCCGCCGCTTCAACCGGCGGCGCACCCGGCCGCGTCGATTCTCCGCCGATATCGATAATATCCGCGCCGGCCGCTAATATTTTTTTTGCCTGGTCAACCGCCGCTTCTGGAGAAAAAAATTGACCGCCGTTGGAAAAAGAATCAGGAGTAACATTGACGACGCCCATAATGTAGGTCTTCCGGCCAAAGATGAATTCGCGATCTCTGATCTTTAATGGGGAGGGGATTGCGTCGAATTGCTTTAATCTTCGGCTTAATTCCGCGGCAATCTGGGGCAATCCAAATTGGTGTGATGCTAATTTTTCAATCAACTGGTTGAAATGCCGCAATTGGCCAAAGATCAAGAGATCAGTCGCCGCCACCGAGTGATCGATTGCGCCATAAGCGGTCGCCGCTTCCGCGCCAAAAGAGAGCATCTCCTGTTTAATGATGTTGGCCGCAACCGGACGTAAATCTTTTAATTTAACAAGACGAAATACGGCCTTCGGCGCCATCAAGCGGACACCGGCCGGATCAACCCCGATGGCGGATAATTCAGCCCTAGCCTCTTCCAGATTATTGATTGCAATAATGCGCGCGGTCATAGCAGTTCAAATTTGACGATTTTCTTAGTGTTCTTGGTGATTTTAGCGCGATCATCAAGGCGCCAGCCGGCCAGCCAGATGATTCGGCCGTTGCTCTCGACAATCGCAATCGCTCCCCGCAAGCCCTGGGGAATTTTTTCATCGACGAAAAAATCCTGCAGTTTTTTTGAGCCCTTCATGCCGAAAGGGACAAAGCGGTCCCCTTCCCCTCGACTGCGAACAATGATATTTTTTCCCAGGCTGGCATAGTCGACAAAAGCCACATTGGGATCTGCAGTTAGTTCGGCTGTTGAGGCCCACTCAATTTTGATCTTCTTGTTAAGTTCTTTGATGGTGACTTCGCCGGGAACCGTCGTAGTATAAAAGAAAGCTTGATCTTCCGGCTCTTCCGGTTTTTGTTTGCTGATTATTATCTCGCGGCCATTGCCGGCGGCATAAATCTGGCCGGGCAAATGCAGTTCCCAGCGTTCGGTTGACTCAAGTTTTTCCAGGATATCCTGAATATGCTTAAATGTCAGATCAAGCAAATCCCCTTTTACCTTCTCTATTGCCTTGCGTAAAAGATGCCCCTGGACCGGCCCTTCCCGCTCCTTGATCGCTTTCAGGTTAAGTTTGATTTCATTTTCACTCCCGGAAATATAGGTCTCAACCAAAGATTCCTGCGCTTTGCCGTCAATATATTCTTGATCATCCGTCAGCAGAAGGATCGTCTGCAAAATAATTTCTTTAATGTTTAAATTATATATTTTTAATTGCGGGATAAGTTTCAACCGAACGCGGTTGCGCGTAAACCGGGATTCGTAATTGGTATGGTCGCTGCGTGGAACCAATTTTAAAGAGTCGACGTATTCATTAATTTCCCGCCGCCAGACTTTAATCAGCGGCCGGATAATTTTGCCGCGTACCGGCGGGATGCCGCACAATCCCTTCAGCCCCGAGCCGCGCAGAAGACGCATCAGGAAGGTCTCGACATTATCATCGGCCGTGTGGCCGACGGCAATCTTATTGGCCCCAACCTGGTTGGCGGCCCGATCATAAAAGGCGTAACGGGCCCGGCGGGCCGCGTCTTCTAAGCCGATTTTTTCTTCTTTAGCGAAAGATTGGACGTCGAAAGATTCGACAATGGCCTGCAGTCCTAATTTCTGCGCGACCGCTTGAACAAAACGGACGTCGAGATCCGCGTCGCCTTTTCTGATCATGTGGTTAAGATGGGCGATGTGGATTGCGATCCCCAGCTCTTTTTGATATTCAGCCAGTAAATGAAGCAGGGCCAGAGAATCTGCGCCGCCAGAGACAGCGATTAATACACTGTCGCCGGAAGCGAGCATTTTATACTCTTTGATCGTTTCCAAAAATGTTTCTTTAATCATAAATAAATTAATGGGGGATTTTAAAAATCTGGCCGTAAAAAGCGCGGTAAGCGCAATAGACGGCGTAACCACCCAGAGCCAAAACTGTCAGACGCTCCAGCCAAATTAAAATTGGGATATAACTGAACCCCCAAACCAGGTCAACAAGCAAGCGCACAGCAAAGAAAATCACAAAGAACCAGCACCAGAGAACCAAGGCTTGGCCCCCATGAAAACCGACATAATCTTTTTTGCGCCAATCGGTTAAGGCGATATAAAGCGCCGGAATGCCGAAAAGATACGCCGCCGCAACTAGAAAATTATTTTTAATATGCATGATTATTTTACTGACGCAAAATTTATTGTCGGGAGCCAGAATCTCCCGATGCTCCATTTATTAATAAAAAAATCGGGATCCCGTTGTTACCACATTATTATAATGAGCAACGGGAGAACTGGCGACCTAGGGCTTATGAGTCCCTCGTCCCGATGTGTTAGTCGAATTGCCGGGAGTCGGGATTGAACCGACGGCCTAGGGCTTATGAGTCCCTCGCTCTAGCCAACTGAGCTATCCCGGCAATTCGACGGTATCGGGATCCCGACGATTCCATAATTATTATACATTAATGAACGTCGGGACTCTAACCAACTGAGCTATCCCGACATATCTTTTGCCGAGTATTTTAGGATATCATAAGCTTAAAATATTTGCAATAATCGCAAGGCAATGTTAAAATTAGCCCAAACACGGAGGTGCTCATTTGATGGACAGCATCAAAATTGCCGTTATCGACGATGAAGAAGGCGTGCGTGAATCTTTTAAAATGATCTTGAAGATTAAGGATTATGACGTCGAGACCTTTGAAACCGGCGAAGTCGCGGTTGACGGCATCCAAAAAGACGCTTTTGACCTGGCTTTTGTCGACTACAAACTCCCCGGCATTGACGGCATTGAAGTCTTGCGCCGTCTGAAGCAGAAAGACCCCAACCTGGAAGTCGTAATCGTCACCGCCTACGCCTCCGAACAATCACACGCCAATGCCATCACCCTGGGCGCGCTGGAATACCTGCGCAAACCTTTTTTAATGGAAGAGATTTATGAATTGGTGGAGCGCGCTTTAAGAAAACGCCGTGCAAAATCTATTCAGAAAAAGGGCGGAAATTTGGGGCCAGTTCATTAAACCCCTCTCGCTTGGTTCTGCGCCGGATGTAATTGAGCGGGCCAAAGAGGGCTAATTATTTAAGTGCTGATCTATTGTCTGAAGTCCTGTTGTAAAGGTTACAGCTTCAATCCGATTCGCAACACAAGCTACCTGATCATAAGTACTGTTCAGCATGGCGTTGGGACCATAATCACAAACAGCCAAAGCCGCCGCGCCAACAGCCATTTTTAGAGCGGCACGTAATATTCCTCCCCCTTCGTGGGTTTGTAAACTACCGAAATCATCTCTTAGCTCTTTAGCCAGATAGCCGAACAACCCGCCGCCGATAGTATCGCCAGCCCCCGTAGTATCAACTATATCATCTCTTTTAACAACAGCAGGAATAAATATAAATTCCCGTGATCTGGTTACGGCAAAAAGTCCCTTTGGTCCGCATTTAACGACCACTAACTGCAGCGCTGGATTTTCCGCAAAAAGTTTTCCAATTGCGGAAGAGATCAATAATTCATGGGTGAAAGCCAAAATTTCCCTATCATTGAGTAAGACAGTTTGTACTTTGTTTGCCAACTGATGCAAGACAGTTTTCTCATCTGGTCGTTCAATAAGAAATTGGAGCGTATCAAAGCCGGTAAAGGAGAACGGAAACTGTTCCGCAGTCTGCAATTGCAATCTCGGTTCCCAGCTACCTAAATAAACCAAAGGCATGCTATCTCTTAATTCTGGGGGTACAATGACGCTCCGCTGCGCAACATTAGTCTGATACGAGACATTCACAACATAATTGTCATCATCATAAAAAGCAGTAAAGACATCGCAAGGATGTTCATCATCAACCATGAAGAGTCGGCTATCAATTAGAACTCCACGATCTCGTAAAATTTGCAAAGTTCCATTGGGATAATCATGACCAATGGTGCCAATTAAGGCAACGTGTTCAGGCCAAAACAGTGAAGCCACAGCTGCCGCATGAGTTCCCGCGCCTACCGGCACCTCAATTGCCTTCCCAGTATGTCTGGGGTGAAACAAACGATCTTTTACGGCAAAGTGAGCCGCAATTGCCAAATACATTTATACAATTTTTCCTTTGTATAGAAGACCTACTCCTTGCTGAACTCGAGGGAGATCGGCGAAGTCTTTTAGTTCATAAAAACACATCTCTGCTGGCAGCCGGCCAAACACAGGTTTAACAGTGTGAGTAATGTGTCCCATCACAAAAGCCGCCTGGCCAGCGTTATGAGTAATAACGCTATTCCCAATAATTCTAACGGGCACCGGTTTTATTTCTGGTAGGGGGACAAGGCGGCTCAATGTGTGACTATCAAGCGCCGCCAGTATCTCCAGTGTCGAAGCGGCCAAAAAATCCCGAACACTCATCCCGCATAACATTGCAGGTAACTGGTCAATTCTAAATAACATTAGATTTGTATTTTTGAGAGACATTCCCTCTTTAATTTCCTGCGGGAGGGCATCTTTTTCCATTAACCTGGGGACTCCATCTAAAAAGACCGGGCCACCACCACCAGCGGAAGCATCAACCAGCACACAAAGATAATCATATCCTCCTTGAACAAAGGCTCCAATCATTTCCGGGTTAATGACGCCGCCCAAATCTTCCCCATTGTTTACCATCAACACCTTCACTCCCCGCTCAAGCCAGGTCTTTAGCCGCCCATTAATAACTGATGTAAATAGCGACATTAATTGTCCCAACGGCTTCTTACTTACTTTGCCTTCAGCATCAAAGAAAAGATCGCCAGGGATTGAATCGCCTAATTCTTCTCTGGCTGCTCCCATAATAGCCTCATTGACTGAAATTCCCATTCGCGCCATTTTTTCTTTAAATTTTTTTGAACCGGCAATTTGATCCGCCGTGGGCACCCACCGAGGCAAACCAAATTTAGGATAAACAGTCACATTTAAATCGGATTCCAATTTATGATTGGTCACAACATCGGCAACACAGCTATCAATATAATGAAAGTTGTCTTCGTTAGTACAAATATCTGTCAGAATAAGACCGTAATTTCTTCCTGCCCAAGCAGTTTCCACCCAACGCGAGCAAATCTTTCAATATTAAACCAGACTGTTGTTGGCTTAGAAACACTTACTATTGCTCTATATAAATTAGTTGCGTTAATTCTATCCATACCATGCTTCCTTACTCCTTTAATTATTATCGCCTCTTCCACAGAAAACTTCACACATTTTGAAACTACTGAGAAATTGAAAGCCACTGGCTCTTTGTTTGTCGTTGCTAAATGAGGTTATGCTATACTATTTAAGTATCTATAAATAATCCGGGATATCTATGTACATTGATACTCATGCTCACCTAACTTTTCCAGAGTTTAAATCCGACCTGCCGGAAGTGCTTGAGCGGGCCAAAGCGGCACAGCTGACGTCTATCGTTAACATTGCGCTTGATGAAGAAGCATTAGTCTCTTCTCTGCAAATCGCGGCCGCCTACCCTAACTATATTTACACCGCCTATGGTCTGCATCCTCATGACGCCACTACCTGGCAGGAGAAGATTGCCGATGACATTAAAAAATTAGCGGCGGAGAAAAAAATTGTCGCGGTGGGCGAAATCGGTCTGGATTATCACTATAATCTCTCCCCTCCCGATCAACAAAAACAGGTCTTTAGACGAGTGCTTCAACTAGCTCAAGAAGTTAATTTACCAACTATCATCCATTCCCGTGAATCGACCAAAGACATGCTGACGATCTTGCACGAGGAAAATCAGGGGAAATTAAGAGGTGTTTTACACTGTTTTTCCGGAGATATGGAATTAGGTAGACAGGCACTGGAAATGGGACTGATGATCTCCTTTACTGCAACTGTCACCTTTCCCAAAGCCACAATCGTTCGCGCGGCCGCTAAAGAAATACCTTTGGAAAAAATAATGATCGAAACCGATTGCCCCTTCTTATCCCCGCAAGGTAAAAGAGGCCAGAGAAATGAACCATCATACGTTGTGACCGTGGCCGAAGCCATTGCTAAAGAGAAAAACTTGACGACGGAAGAAGTGGCGGCGGCAACAAGTCAAAATGCCAGAGCATTTTTTGGTATTTAGATTATTATCCTGACTATTGACTAACAAAAAGCCTACTTAAAAACCCTTCCATCCTCTCCGGCCCCATGCCAATATCATATGCTAAGTTATTATCGCCCCCCCTCGCAAAGTTTGCAGGTTAATTTTAAAATTCCATAGTGCTATAATAAACTCATGTCTGAATACATCAGCAAAATTAAAGAGTGCGATCAGCTAAAAAAAGAACTGGAAACTTTTTGCCTCTTCCCCGCACCAGTCCTCAAACAGCTTAAAGAGTATTATAAAATCAACCTGACCTATACCAGCAACGCCATTGAAGGTAATTCCTTGACTGAATCAGAAACGAAAGTCGTGATTGAAGACGGGATAACCATTGGCGGCAAGCCGCTGCGAGATCATCTGGAAGCCCTGGGACATGCCAGGGCATACGATTTCATCTACGATCTAGCCAGCAATAAAAAGACGATAATTGAAGCTGATATATTAAAAATGCATCAACTATTTTACGAAAAAATTGATGAAAACAATGCGGGTAAATATCGTCAGGTCCCGGTCTTTGTTTCCGGCACCGATTTTGTCTTTCCCGCTCCAACGATTGTTCCCGGTTTAATGACAGGCTTCGTCCATGAGATTTCTACTAATCAGGAAAAGCTTCATCCACTGGAGTTTGCCGCCTGGCTCCATCTGCAATTCGTTAATATTCACCCTTTTGTTGACGGCAATGGCCGAGTAGCCCGGCTTTTAATGAATCTGGCTCTGCTACAATCTGGTTACGTGATTACGATTATTCCACCAATAATCCGGGCTGATTATATTGCCATAATCAGAGAGAGCCAAAGAACCGGTAATAAAAAAACCTTTTACGACTTCATGTCCAATCAGGTCTGGGAAGCATTACAAGAACAACTGCGCTTAATAAAGGGGGCAAAGTAGCTCTTATTGTTTCCAAACGTGATTATTATCCGCATCTTTGAGCAGCGGATGAACTTTATCGCGTTCTGATAGAATTGGCTGCCCGCCAATTAATTCCAATGGCCATTTGATCTCCACATCCGGATCATTCCAGACAATCGCCTTATCACAGGTCGGATTATATAGGTTGGTACATTTATAATAGACATGGGTATCTTCTTTTAACGATAAAAAGCCGTGAGCAAAACCAGGCGGAAAATAGAGCATTTTCATGTTTTCTTCAGAGAGTATTTCACCATACCATTGGCCAAACGTTGGGGAACCTTTTCTTATATCAACCCCAACATCAAAAATCTTTCCTTTAAAGCAGCGGACTAATTTCCCCATCGCGCTGGGATTATTTTGATAATGCAAACCCCGCAGAACGCCCTTTTTGGACAGGCTGTGATTATCCTGCGCCATTGGGTCAGGCAACCCATTATCACTAAAGTCTTTTTGATTATATGATTCCATAAAGAAACCACGATCGTCGTGAAAGGCCTTTGGTTCAATGATCAAAATACCGGCTATTGATCCTTTGGAAAACTTAAAAAACCCCACTTAAATCCTCCCCATTAGCAACAATAAACCTACAATAACTAAAAGCAGTCCAAAAATCAAGTGGAGCCAACGCAGATATTTTTCCAGCTTTTTGATTAGAGCCAAACTTGTTCCCAATGTTAAACTCAATAAAAAGAGAGGCAATCCTAATCCAAAAGAAAATGAGATCAACATAAAAGTTGCAGGAATCATCCCTCCAGCCTGGCTCGCTAAGGTTAATATCGCCGCCAGGATTGGACCAATACACGGGGTCCAACCTAAAGCAAAAACCATCCCCACGAAAAAACTCCCCAAATAACCCGCCGGCTTATGGACGATTGTAAAACGTTTCTCCTCATCTAACCAGGGCAAACGAATAATGCCCGTTAAATAAACGCCTAATAAAATGATAAAAATACTTCCGGCAATTCTTACCCAAGTTTTAAAAGGATAAAACCAATCCCCGACCAGACTAATAGCAACTCCGAACAGAGTAAAAATCAAGGTAAAACCCAGGATGAAGGCCAAAGAATGAATAATGGTTTTTAGACGCAGATGTTTTAACTCGATCAAAGATAATCCGGTGATGTAAATCAAGTACGCGGGAACTAAAGGTAAAAAGCAAGGGGAAAAAAAGGCTAACACGCCTCCGGTAAAAGCGATAAAAATATTAAGAGGCTGATTCATTTAAGTAACGGTTTTAACTCCTCCCACGTCCACTCCCTGGCGCCAGTGACACGTTGTATGATTTTACCGTCTTGATCGATAATAAGCGTCAGAGGAATAAAATTCGCCCGATACTGATCAGCCACTCGCCCAGATATATCAAGCAAGACGGGAAAAGTATAATCATTTTGCCTGATAAAATTAACAACTTTAGATTGAGACTGCTTAATGTTAACCGTGAGCAGAATAAACTTGTCCTTATCCGCCAGTTCATAAAGTTTTTGGAAAGCCGGCATCTCCGAACGGCAGGGAGGACACCACGAGGCCCAGAAATTGAGCAACATAAGCTTGCCTTTATATTGCGACAAAGTTTGATTCTTCCCGTTCAGATCTCGAAGAGTAAAATCGATCGCTTTTTGTGCGGATAGAGCTCCATTAGGCGCCGGCGACATTGTCCAAGCAGCGTTAATGAAAATTAAAGAGGCCAATAGCGTTAAAATTAAATTTTTCATAATTTTTATTATTATATCTTATCATAAAAACCCTGCAATTTCTCGATTAAATTAACGATCATTTATGGAAGGGGGCGCCTTGTCCTTAAGAGTTGCGAATAATTCACCAAATTTAGTCAATGAACAGCGGCTTCGACAGAACCTGATATGGCAGAGGCGCAATGCATTCATGCAGGCTGCCAGATGTCAATGTCAGACGCAAAGATATAATGTCGATCGCCTTGGTCATGTAAAAATTGAGAGCCTGATTGCTACTCCTGCTGATTTTATTCGTTACACCAGCGTAATTTTCGAAGTTTTGCCTGCTTTCGGGAAAGCGTATCGACATAGTAGCGCCACACTAGCCTATTTTGTCAACAAATACGGCCTTGAGACCCTCCCCCATTTTGGTCGTGAAGCAAAAAGAATCGGCAAAGAAGCCTTTTACTTTTCAGAGAAAGGTGTTTGTGCCCTCGAAGCTAAAATCCAACATTGCCAACCAATCAGAGACGCCTTTGGACTCTCTTTTTTTCTAGAATTGGATGAAGAATTCGAAGCGGTTACAACAGCGAGCAAATATTTTGATGATATTTGTGAAGTCACGGGCAAAAACGCTGATGAATTTTTAGCGGCCATGCGGACTTTTAGAAGAATCTCTGATCACCGACAAAAATTAATGGAAGCCTGTAAAGAAGAAGCGTCTCGCCCGCGCCATCTCTGGTGAATCACATTTGATCAAGAGAGCTTAATTGCTAATCTTTTCGGCATTGCTGACAATCGCCGCCTAGTCAAAAAAATTGGCCTCCCCGCTATTGAAAAAGCAATCAGCGGTCTCCCCGCCCGACCTTAATGTGCAACCGGGGATGCGCTTTCTCGTAGGCCGCTATTTTTCACATTACTGGCCTTCTCATCTCACCTAATCACATCTGAAGCTAATTTGGAAAAGGCAGTAGCTTTGGCTTCGCAACCTTTGCCTCCGCCATGAAAGATGTCAAAAATAAAGAGCCGATTTTAAACGCGTTTACATTTTTATCGAGAATCGCTCTCCAATCCCCGAAAGCGCTGGCCGGGCTCGCTGTTGAACTGTACCGCCAATTTCAGGACAAAGCCCAATTTCCCCATCATGGCCTCCCTGTAATTTCACCCTTCTTGAGGTCAATTCCTCAATTGCGCGACTTGGCCAACGTTTTAGAAACTATTTTGGCAGACTTCAGCGCTTCTTAATCCCCGGCAGCGATATCGTTCTCGATAGCTGCGGGACTGGCGCCGGCGAAGAAAAGATCGTTAATGTAGCCAACGCTATCGGCATGATGTTTCCCGACAGCAGAGTTCATGCGCCCA
>JACRKQ010000079.1 GCA_016219705.1 Candidatus Saganbacteria bacterium
TGCAAGTACGGTTCTGTGAGGGGCGTCAAATGACTTCGCCATGGTTGAATAGTGTGGCACTCCACAATAATCGAAAGAGTGGAGCAACAGAGAATACAAAGAAAACCTAAAGGAGGGAATTTAGATGTCTACTCGACAAAACAAGACAATTATTATTAAAGAGATGACAGTGGCTGAATTACTGGAAAAAAAACCTAAGGCGGCTTCTGTTCTGATGGCCAAAGGGATGCATTGCCTCGGTTGTGTGGTCGCCCACGGTGAAACTATCGAGCAGGCGGCCGGAGTTCATGCTTTGGATTTGGAAGAATTGCTTAAAGAATTGAATGAGGTGTAAATATTATGGCCGTGCATCGTTGCCCAATCTGTGATCATGAAATTGATGTGCCAGCAAATTTTAAACCGGGCCAGCGTTTAACCTGCCCGTATTGTTTTGTTCAATTGGCGCTGCACCAACATAAGAGGGAAGTTTTCCTGGCCTGTCCGGTCTGCAAGGAAGCGGTCTTTGATCCCCAGACTTGTGAAAATTGTGAAACCAGACGCGACCGCAAACGATTTTTGGACGAAGGTCGGCTCTAAACCATGGTCTCTGATTAAATGCCGGCGATAGAGGTCAAAGATTTAGTTAAAAAATTTAAAGATGCGCTGGCGGTTAACGGCATCTCTTTTACGGTGGAGACCGGCGGCTGTTTCGGCCTGTTGGGTCCCAATGGCGCCGGCAAGACCACGACTATTAATATCCTGGCCACTCTCTTAAAACCGACGTCCGGTTACGCCGCCGTAGCCGGTTTTGACGTCACAAAATATCGCAACGAAGTTCGCAGCAATATTGGCATTGTTTTCCAGGAACCGGCGCTTGATTCCAAATTAACCGGTAAAGAAAACCTGGAATTCCACGCCATGATGTACGGCATCGACCCGGCGACTCGCAACCGGCGCATTGCGAATTTGCTCGACCTGGTGGAGTTGACGGAAAAGGCCAACGTCCTGGTGCAGAATTATTCCGGCGGGATGAAGCGGCGGCTGGAAATTGCCCGCGGCTTGATCCATAAACCGAAAGTCCTTTTTCTCGACGAACCAACTTTAGGCCTTGACTCCCAAACCCGGCGCTTGATCTGGGAATACGTCAAAAAATTGAATAAAGAAAATGACGTGACGATCATTTTGACGACGCATTATATGGAAGAGGCCGACTATCTCTGCGACCGGATCGCCATTATCGACCGCGGCAAAATAGTCGCGCTGGATACGCCGGGGAATTTAAAAGCGGCGCTGGGGGCAAACGCTTCACTGGAAGACGTTTTTATTAAATACACCGGCAAGACAATCCGCAATATTGAGGAGCGGGAGAAAATATGGTAGAGCTGCGGGCGATCTATGTCTTGTGGCTGCGCGACCTGATCAAGTTTTCGCGGGCCAGGGAGAGACAGATCGGGTCGCTGGCGATGCCGATTATGTTTCTCCTTTTTTTGGGGTTCGGATTTAGCGGCGCCAATTTGCCGGGGATAGCGCATAAGGTTGATTATGTAAAATATCTGGTCCCGGGGATTATCGGGATGAATATGCTTTTTGGTTCGATGTTCTCCGGTATTTCTGTTCTTTGGGACAAGGAATTTGGTTTTTTAAAAGAGATCATGGTGGCGCCGGTCAGCCGGATTTCCATCGCCTTGGGGAGGATTGCGGGTGGGGCGACGACAAGTTTAGTCCAGGGGCTGCTGCTTTTTGTCATTTCGTTCTTTCTGGGGTTTTCTTTTGTCCCGGCGTTTTCTCCGTTACGTATCGTTTTAGGCGTCGTCTTGATGGTGGTTTTTATGGCGCTGATTTCCCTGACTTTCATCGCGCTGGGGCTCTCGTTTGCCTCCAATATGCGGGATGCGGAGGGCTTTGAGCTGATAATTAATTTTGTCATGTTCCCGCTTTTCTTTTTGTCCGGCGCCATCGCGCCGATCACGACCCTGCCGCCGCTGGTTAGGATTTTATCTTATCTGAACCCGCTGACTTACGCGGTTGATGGTTTGCGCGCCGCCCTCCTTGGTTTATCGATGTTTCCCCTTCTTTTTGACCTGGTTTTAGCCGTTGTTTTTGCGGTATTTATGGTCTCTTTGGCGGCTTTTTTCTTTGAGCGCAGCGAGAGCGTCTAAAGTTTGACATCACTGGCGGGAGATTCTACAATTGGGCATGTAGGAAAAAAACTTCAATCGCTTCTCCCCTCGCCGGGCCGAATGTGATAAAGTGATTGAAGGGGACACAGGATAAAATGGCAATAACAAATAAAGATGTTGAGAAATTAAAAGAAGTTTTTGCGACGAGAGAAGACTTAAAAGCCGGCTTATCTGGTTTGAGGCGAGAGGTCATGGGTGCGTTGGATGATGTGATGAATGAATTGGTTAAAGCCCGAGAAGATCGGACTTTGGCGATTGGTAAAGACAGAGAGCAGGATCGCCGGCTGGATAGTGTTGAAGGCCGACTGGCGAAGGTTGAGGCGGGAAATGTTATATAGCGCTAGTTTGATTTATTTTGCAGTAAGGGGAAAGATTAGCAGGCTGATTTTCGAGGAGGTGTAAAAAATGGAAAGGTCGATAAAAGAAAAATATGATGTCATTAAGACAATCGAACAAAGGTTATCGTTGCTTGTTGGTTCCCGGTTACGACACAGGGACAAGATATTAAAAGCAATTGAAAAGATGGCGGAAATAAACAAAAAACTGACCGCGCAGATCGGGGATTTTAATGGTGTAGCTGAAATAAGAAAATGGAGAGATGCCGGATGTATGTAGTAGACGCGTCAGTTGTTTACAAGTGGTTTGTGGAGGAAGGCGGCAGCGATCGCGCCGGGAAAATTTTAAAAGATTTTGTTAATGGTGCTATTGAGTTAAGCGCTCCGGATTTATTGTATTATGAAATTGCCAATGCTTTACGTTGGAATAAACGCAATCAGGCGGCTGATGTTAAATCGGTAATGGCCAGTTTAGATGACTTGGATCTGGATATAATTGTTCCGACCGCGGCGCTTATTCAGAATTCTATTGATGTAGCTTGTCAGTACAAATTAAGTGTTTATGACGCGATTTACGTGAGCTTAGCGGAAAGCTTAGGTTTTGAATTTATTACCGCGGACAGAAAACTTTTTGACCTAATAGAAGGTCAGATAAATGTTAGAATGCTGTGATTAAAGTTAGCGGGGAGACCAAGGATATTAAACAATCGTCCGGTGATTTTTAAGGAGGCGAAAGTAAAATGGTTAAAATGGGAAAAGTGTTTTTGGTTCTTTTGTTTTGTGTCGTGGCGATCAGCGCCGGCTGGGCGGCGGTAACGCTGGACGATGTAGCGAAAGATGTAACTATATTAAAAGTTGCCGTGGCGGAATTAACAGTGCGCATGGATAGTTTAGATGCCAGTAATGGACGGCTTTTTACGCTAATGTTGTCATTGTTTGGTATTATAATTGCTATTTTATCGGGGATGGCCTGGACATTGATCAATATTTCAAAAGATATCAGAGTTCCCAAGGAAGAACGAGTCTCGAAACTGGAGGCGATTATGGAAAAAGTCAAGGATCACTTGAAAGAAATTGACGATAAGCTGCATATTCCCAGGTCAGTGCTGGTATTTTTAATCGGGATATCTCTCCTTTGCGGCCTAACCAGCGCCAGCTGGGCGGCGACGTTGGACGATGTGGCCAAAGGCTTGCAACAATTGCAAATTGGGCAGGCGGAATTGAAAGCGAGAGTTGATATATTGCTGATGTTGTACGGAATTTTTGTGGCTGTTCTAGCTGGTATGGTTTGGGCGCTGATTGGTTTGTCTAAGGAAGTCAGGATCCCCAAGGAAGAACGAGTTTCAAAACTGGAGGTATTTATGGAAAAAGTTAAGGATCACTTGAAAGAGATTGACGATAAGCTGCATATTCCCAGGTCAGTGCTGGTATTCTTAGTCGGGATATCTCTCATTTTTGGCCTAACCAGCGCCAGCTGGGCGGCGGCGACGCTAGATGAGGTGGCAAAAGGTTTGCAGCAATTACAAATTGGGCAGGCGCGGTTAGAGGCGCGATTTGATGGTTTGGATAAGCGAATGGATGAAGGCTTTAAAAATTTTGAAACGAGGATGGATGAGCGATTAAGGTATCTTGACTGGAAATTAAATTTAATGCTGGTTTTAGTGATTTCTATTCTCGGATTTGTTTTTTATTTAGCGAAGGAGATTGGTTTTGGTGTGCGGGAAAGAGTGAAAGAACTTTTTGCCAGATTGCAAGTGATTGAAGAAAAAATTCACATTCCTCATATCCCCAAGTCTGTATTTCTAGTTCTTTTGTTTTGTGTCGTGGCGACCACCTCCAGCTGGGCCGTGCCGAATGCGATCAATGTGCAGGGGAGACTGACAAATGCCTCTGGGCCGGTTACTGATACTGCTTTGGAGACGACTTTTACAATTTACAGAGCAGGAACAGTTGCGTGGAGTGATACTTATAACGTTAATTATCAAAATGGTCTCTTTAATCAAATCATTGAAGAAAGCAGTGGGCATCTTTTCCCTTTATTTGTTGAGGATGCTGCTTATACACTGGGTGTTACGATTGGGAGCGGAGATGAAATGACCCCCCGCCA
>JACRKQ010000080.1 GCA_016219705.1 Candidatus Saganbacteria bacterium
ATCATCGGCAAGGGCCGTTGTTTATTTTAGGTAATTTTATTTGCCAGAAAATGCCCACCATCAACCCCATCAAAAAACAAGAGGTATTTTATTGTGAGATAAAAGCAGGGATTAGAGGGGTATTTAATATGGGAAGGGACAATTCCACCATTGGGATCAGTGGCTATCTCGGCTAGGGGAGCCGCAACTAAAACTGTTTTCAGGCCATTAACATAACAGGCCCATAATATGTTCTTTACTTCCTGGGTCCAGGCTAAACGCAGGGCTTCTTCCAGCGCCCGACGATTGATCGTGCCAAAATTTACTCTCCCTTCAGTTGCGGTGGTCGGATAATAACGATCCCCGCCTTTGCTTACCTTCCCTCCAAACCTGGCCCCAATGGCGTATGAACCGGTGCGCGGCATATAAACATATGTAATATCCGTCGGATAAGTTATTCTATAGCTATCGGCTACCTGTTGGACGATCGAATGGTTTAATCTAAAGGCCACCGCTTCCGGCGTGCGGCGCAGGCTGAAAACGTCTGTCTCCTCAATGGCCCTAACAAGAGCAAAAACAGTCTTCAATCTCGTTCTTGCTTCATCACTAGCAACTTCCCCCAGCAGTTGTTCAATATGCTTTGCTTGCGCCGGCAGGGAAGAAGCATCCAGAGCATAAGCCCTGGCATAAACCTCATCAAATTTTGTCCGTAAATAACCGATTAAGGCTTTGGCCAAGGCTGGATTATTCCTAAAATCAGCTTCAACCTGTTCGCTTTCAATTATCGGGATCCCCTCAATTTTTGGAAAAGTGCTCAAAAACCTGCCCAGGCTCGAAATCAAATTGCGATAAGCAAAAATGATTCCTTCTCCTTCATCTTCGATCTGGTTATGAACACTGATCCGTTCTAATAACGCTTTTTTGAAATGAGCAAAGACTTCATCTGTCGTCCTTGGATCACCTGGCGTAAGATTGCATTCCAGTCCGATAACCGCATTGCCGCTGAATCGGTGGTGCTGTCCGTCCGCTTGTGTGATATCCAAACAAGCGACTCGGCCGCGAAGGAGACTTCATGGGCCAGGCCAAAATAATCTTCTGTGCTGACAGAGAAATATAATCTTTGGCTTTCACGATCATAGACTAATTCGATGGTTGTCTCTCCTTTTGGACCTAAATTTCCCTCAACGATTCTTTGGGCATTCGCTAGTTCAATAACCGGAACTTGCATCGGCAACACTCCAGCGATCCTCAATTTGGTTCCATTCGCTGAAAATACCACTCCGACGGACAGAGGGATTCCGAATAACCCCCGCGCAATTTCTTTATTGCCAGGATTTCCCGGCCCCACAAATTCCACCTTGCTCAACCTTTGTTTGTTTCCTCCAAAATTTACAGAAATCGGTCTCATGGTAACTCTTTGTGCTACAACCATTTCATTTTCCCCTTTCGTAAAAAGTTTAAAACTTTACCAAAAGGGTTTCGTAACCTTTGTAAAAAAATTTCAGATAGTTTGCGTCAAGGGGTAACAAAATGAACAAACAGGCCCGTAATGGCCATTACAGGGCAAAAGATTTTTTAAGTTAACCTCTTTGCGTTCCAAAGCGGGTGATAACAACGCTCCCTAAGCCCACAGTCCCGATCAGCGCTTTTAATATACAACCGATGATGGGGACCAAACAAACTAAATATATGACGACAATGCCGCAAATTGTCTCCAGCATCATAGAGCTGCCTTTAACCTTAAATGCGTACAGCGCTTTTTTGCCTACAAGGTGAGCCGCCCCGACATAGCCAAAAATCAGCGCCACCAGAGCCAGGATCACCCAAACCGGGATTAAAATAATACCGACCAGCGAGACAATCAAAACAATAATTACCGGAACAATAAGGATTACCGCCAGTAAACCCCAGAGAAATGAAGCCAGCAATCGTTTTTCCGTTGTCGCCGAAACCACGCCCAATTGGGAGGTAAACAAGGCAACCAGAATCATCGCCAGCGCTAAAAAGCCGATAAAGACCAACAGGTCAAAAAATATCATCCCTTTGATAAGGCTAACTTTTGTTAATCCTTCAAGCTGGAGAAAGCCGCCCGGCAGGGCAATTTCGCTGATTGACCCTGTTACCATCGCTCCTGGGTCTTTAGTCACCTGACCGCCGATCGCCACCACATCGCCATTGACCAGCGCTTTATCTTTGAGCCTGACCGAGCCACCAACAGCCACAACATCTTTAGCGACAGAGCCATTAACTGTCACCGAGCCCCTGACCGCCACGGCTGAATTGACATGGGAACCGGCGGGAACGATGATGTCGTTATTAATTTCTATCAGGTCGGCATGATTGTCATTTTTGAGCGCGCTTAGGACGGCAAAGCAGGGGTTGACAACCAAAAGCAGGAAAATTAAGGCGAGAAAACAACCAAAAAAAAATTTCATGCGACACCTCCCGGGTATTCCGATCTTTTGTGTGAAAATTGTAGCATGGGGAGAAAAAAAAGCAAGGGACCAATATCCTTCATCAGCCAACGGATGGAGGTTGCGGCAGGTATTTTAGTTCTGGATGAAGTCGTATTTGACGATGCCGCGTTCGATGATCTTCTTGGTTACATTGTTTTCGGGGATTTCATAGACGATTACCGTCTCATCCTGATAAAGGTTCATCGTCTTGCATTTAGGGCATTTTATCTCGACCTTGCTCCCTTCGTCGACTTTAGCCAACAGACGGTGACAGAACTTACAGCGAAAATCTTTTAACATTGTTTTTCTCCCTTGTCCCAAATAGCATCGCAGGCCTTTCTCTCTCATTTCTTTATCGTGAGGGTTTTTGGGAAATTTCACATTATCTTAGAATTGAAGTGTCGCTTGAAGAAGTTTCTGCGTATACTCGGCTTGCGGCATTGTTAAAATTTGCCGGCTTTCACCAATTTCGACTATTTTGCCAGCCTGCATCACCGCAATTCGGTCGCACATAAAACTGACGACAACCAGGTCGTGGGCGATTAATAAATAGGTTAGGTTTAAGCGGTTCTTTAAGCCCTTGAGAAGCGTTAAAACATCGACCTGTATAGCCACATCAAGGGCGGAGACAGGTTCATCTAAAACCAGAAAACGCGGCTCACTGGCCAGCGCCCGGGCAATCCCCACCCTTTGCCTCTCCCCGCCTGAAAGCTCATGCGGAAAACGCCGCGCGTAAGTTGCAGGAAGTTTTACCATTTCCAGCAACTCCTTAACTCTGGCCGCAAACTTGGTTCGAGGAAGAAGTTTATGCACTAAAAGCGGTTCGACAATTGCTTCACCAACCTGCATCCGCGGGTTTAGAGAGGTCTGGAGGTCCTGAAAAACAATCTGGCAATCACGACGGATATTCTGTATCGCGGGATAGAATATCTCCCCGCCATCGGGCTCTATCAATTTGAGAATAAGCCGCGCCAGCGTGCTTTTACCGGAGCCCGATTCGCCGACCAGGCCGAGAGCTTCGCTTTTTTTGATGGTTAAATTGATGCCGTTAACAGCAATGACAGAGCTGAATTTTTTATGCAGATTTTTAATTTCGATTAAGACGTTGTCATCCATCGCCGATCAAATGAGGCCAAAGCGGGTCAATGGCCAGAGGCGGAGGAACGCGGGACCGATTAAATTCTTCTTAGGCAAAAAGCCCCAGTAGCGGCTGTCGGCCGATTCCGGCCGGTTATCTCCCATGACAAAATAAGAGTCGGCCGGCACCGTCACCGGCCCAAAGTTGGCAAAATCCTCGTTCATCGTATGCTCTTCGACTAAAAGCTGTCCGTTAACGGAAATTTTACCATCTTTAATTAACAGCTTCTCTCCCGGCAGACCGATGACCCGTTTAATCAGGTCGCGCTTCTCTTTATCAGGAGAAGCCACCTGGCGGAAAACAACGATTTCCAAACGCCGCGGCGTCCGAAAGTGATAGGAAACTTTATTGACGACAATCCGGTCTTTAATATCCAGTGTCGGCTCCATGGAGCCGGAGGGGATCCAGAAAACCTGCAAAAAAAAGGCCCTGATGATCAGGGCCATGATAAACGCGACACCCAGCGTCTCCGTCCAATCAAAAAGCCAATGCGTCAAAAAGCCGGGTTTATTTCCCTTCCGCAACACGGGTCGCCTCTCCGCCGATGCGGCCGCGCAGGTAATAAAGTTTTGCCCGCCGCACTTTGCCGCTGCGTAAAACTTGGACCTTATCAACACGAGGAGAATAGTCTAGGAAAGTCCGCTCCACGCCAATTCCCTGGACTAATTTACGGACGGTAAATGAAGCGCGGACACCGCCGCCTTGGCGTTTTATGACAATGCCTTCAAAGCCCTGGATCCTTTCTTTGCCGCCTTCGACAATTTTTGAAAAGACCTTGACCGTATCCCCGACCTTAAACGCCGCGGGAGACTTTTTCAGCTCTTCTTTTTCTAATTCGTCAATAACTTTCATCGCACAAACCTCCTAGCGTCCCAGCAATCTGTCTAATATTATAGCATTTGCCGAGCGAACTGACAAATGGTTGTAGCCGCCCTCTCCAATAATCGGCTCTAAAATCATGTCCGCCTGCGTAAGAACTTCTTCTGTCATGCCCCAACCAGTTCCCAACAGAATTAGATAAGACTGTTTCGTATCCCCTGCGTCTAATTTTAAATCTTTAAAACTGATTGTTCCTTGCGGTTTAGCCGATGTCCCTATAATCTTTGGCCTTTGCCCTTCCGCCTCGGTAATTTCAGCTATGACATCAGCCAATTCTGCCTTGATGGCTATTAGCTTAAAAGCCTCGGCGCGGGTCCAATTGAATTCCAGCGCCTCTTCGTCGGACCAAAAATCAACGATTCGCTCCGCGAACTGGCGCTGGGTGGGCATTGGATTGACGACATAATATTTCTTGACCCCATATGTCAGACAAGAGCGGGCGATATCATGCAGATCAAAACCGGTAATACAGGTCGACACAATATCGTGGCGCTTGTTATAGACAGGGTGGTGAAGCAAAGCTACATAGACCGACATATTTCTTCAAGCATCTTTCTATCTTCCTTGTTTAATTCAATTTTGGCTAATAGTTCTGGTCTCTTTTCCAAAGTAAGTTTTAGTGTCATTTTGCGGCGCCAGCGCTTTATCTCCTCATGATGGCCGGAGAGCAAGACTTCGGGAACTTTATGCCCTTCGAATTCTTCCGGTTTCGTATAGCTGGGATAATCCAATAGCCCTTTATAAAAAGAATCATTGGCTACGGAATCCGCTTCTTTAACCACCCCGGGGAGCTGTCTCGCAACCGCATCAATCAAAACGAGTGCGGGAATTTCTCCTCCGGTCAAGACATAATCTCCGATGGAAATTTCCTCGTCAACATAACCTCGAATCCGTTCATCAATGCCTTCATAGTGTCCACAAATTAAAGTTAAATGTTTATAATTAGCCAATTCATTAACTTTTGCCTGCGTTAAAACTTTTCCAGTTGGACATAGTAATATGGTTCTACTTTCAACTTTCGACTTTCGACTTTCTGCTTTCTCTTTCGAAGAAATTATGCCTGCAACCACAACGTTGGCTTTCATGACCATGCCGGCTCCCCCGCCATACGGCGTATCATCAGCAGTTTTGTGTTTGTCGGCGGTGAAATTGCGCAGGGCGACTAGATTTAAACTCAAAAGGCCTTTTTCTTGGGCCTTTTTAAGCAAGCTTTCATTAAGCGGTCCCCGAAACATCTCGAGGAAGAGGGTTAGGATGTCAACGCGCATCCAAATTAAAGTTCGCGGATCTCTTGAATTACTCCATCTTTAACGAGGATTTCCGCGCCGCCAACTTTTTTATAAAGATTGTCGCCAATAGAAACGGTCACCGGGCCTTCCAATGGCCCCTGGACAAATTCTGATCCGATGGCTAATTTCTTAGCTTCTTCAACTTTCATTAATAAATCTGATTTCGCCGCCATCTGCCGGGAGTTCTCTTCATCCATCTGGTGTTTGATCGCCGCTGCCTTTTGCATCAAGCCTTTCTTTTTAAGATCTTCTAAATAAGCTTTGCTCCGGCCCATTACCTGGTTGACTTGGAGATCGATATTACCGATCGCCCTTTCTAATTCCTTTATTAAATTCTCCTTAAAAGATTCTGTGACAATCGCCTTGACCATTACAACTCTTTTTAATTCAACTTGGTTCGCCATGTTTTCCTCCCTATTCTACGTTGATATGTTAAAATGTTAATATGTTAAAAAGCAAAACTTTTTAACTTTTCAACGTTTCAACCTTTTAACCAATTTTATCGTCAGTTATGACTTCAACTGTAACTTTTTTGTTCTGTTTTGCAGCGGCCGCTTTCACGATCGCCCTGATAGAATTAATCATGCGTCCCTCCCGCCCGATTATCTTTCCGGCATCTTCCGGCGCCATCCTGATCTCAATAATGGTTATCGATTCCGCGGCGGTCTCTTTGACTTCAACCTGGTCCGGCTTATCGGCCAGCGCCCGGGCAATATATTCAACTAATTCTTTCATCTTTTTAACCTTTTAACTCTTTTCTTTCGGCTTTTCTTCTACCTTTGTTTCCGCCAGAGCCTCCGCCCTTGCTTTCTTCTTCGGCAAAGCGGCCAGATTAACCGCCGGTAAAATCCCTGCTTTCCCTAAAAGGATGCGGACTTTATCCGTCGGCTGCACCCCTTTCCCTAACCAATCCAAAACCTTATCTTTGTTTATGACAAATTCTGATGGCTCCTTTAATGGGTTATATTGTCCTAGTATCGCGACAACTTTACCGTTGCGCGGCGCGGATTCGTCC
Organism: Candidatus Saganbacteria bacterium; assembly: GCA_016219705.1. Classification (GTDB taxonomy): domain Bacteria; phylum Margulisbacteria; class WOR-1; order O2-12-FULL-45-9; family O2-12-FULL-45-9; genus JACRKQ01. Next base: position 6,757 of record JACRKQ010000080.1, read on the forward strand.
TGGATCACCACCCGGTAAAAAGGCTTGTTCCTCGTCCCCTGTCTTTGTAATTTAATCTTTGCTGCCAATGGAATTCTCCTTTCGCGACAAAACTTTATTATTATACTATATTTTAGAGCGTCAGGTCAAACCGATGTTTTTCTTTTCCAGCCCTGACGAATAGTATTTGACACCGAAGGGAAAAATTCACTTCAGCAA